>NZ_JBMFQT010000012.1:21718-26889 GCF_049968455.1 Hydrotalea sp.
TCAATGCGTTGAATTTGTGCACCAATGCTGCGCAGACGCTCATCAATGTATTGATAACCCCTGTCAATTTGTTCAATATTTTGAATAACACTGGTACCTTCAGCACTTAAGGCAGCAATTAATAAAGCTTGTCCTGCGCGAATATCGGGGCTGCTCATGGTTATACCGCGCAATTTATTTTTACGAGCCAGGCCAATTACGGTAGCACGGTGTGGGTCGCATAAAATAATTTGTGCACCCATATCAATTAATTTATCTACGAAAAACAGGCGGCTTTCAAACATTTTTTGGTGTATTAAAACACTGCCTCTTGCTTGCACGGCTACTACCAATACAATACTTAATAAATCGGGCGTAAAGCCGGGCCAAGGATGGTCGTAAACAGTAAGAATACCGCCATCTAAATAAGTTTGTATTTCATAGATATCCTGTTCGGGAATAATAATATCATCGCCCTTAATTTTTAATTGAATACCCAGTTGTTGAAATTTTTCAGGAATAACACCCAGGTTTTCAACTCCGGCCCCTTTAATGGTTAATGCACTTTGCGTCATAGCAGCCAAGCCAATAAAACTGCCCACTTCAATCATGTCGGGCAATAAAGTATGCTCGGTACCATACAATACATCAACCCCTTCAATTTGCAACAGATTACTGCCAATGCCGGTAATTTTTGCACCCATTCTATTCAACATTTTGCATAACTGCTGAATATAAGGTTCACAAGCAGCATTGTAAATAGTGGTAGTACCTTCAGCCATAACAGCTGCCATAACAATATTGGCAGTGCCGGTAACAGAAGGCTCATCTAACAACATGAAAGTACCTTTTAAACATTGCGTTGCTAATTCAAAGCAGCCTAATTTTTCCTGGTATTGATAAGTGGCCCCCAATTTTTCAAAACCAATAATATGCGTATCTAATCTTCTGCGGCCAATTTTATCGCCACCGGGTTTGGGTAAATAAGCCTTTTTGAAACGGCCCAACATAGCACCGGCCAGCATTACACTACCACGTAACTTACCACCCTTGTTTCTAAACGCTTCTGTAGCTAAATAATCGGTATTAACATTAGCTGCCGTAAAAGTGCAACTATGCCTACCCAAACGCTGTACCGTTACGCCCATTTCGGCTAACAAATCAATTAATACATTTACATCAATTATATCTGGAATATTGTGAATGGTAACCGGATCGGCAGTTAATAACGTAGCAGCCAATATTTGCAATGCCTCGTTCTTAGCACCCTGGGGAACTATTTCGCCCTTTAATTTTTTTCCGCCTATTACTTCAAAAGCGTTCATAACATTGTTTTAAAAAAGAAGTTCAAAATAAAAAGAGCCATCATTGACAGCTCTTATTCATACATTCCGTTTTATGATACAAAGCGATTAATAACGTTTTTTAAAATTTCCGTTTCGGTTATCGCGCTGGCCTGCATTACGTGGGTTATTGTTGCGATTGCCCGATGACCCGCCATTTCTATTACCGCTACGTTGGTTATTGTTGCGATTGCTAAAATTTTGCTGCCTTCGGTTATTGTTTCCTGAACGTCCGTAATCATCGCGTTCAAAATTTTGGTTGCGATGTTTAATGTAAGGCGTATTACTAAACTCTAATGCTCCACCGGTTATGCTATCTAATTCGCTGCGAATAGCGTCATCATGAACCAATTCCTTGTGCCAGTTGCTGTATGCCAGCTTCATATAATAAGCAATGGCATTGGCAAAACCGGCTTTCTTTTCCGGATTTTCTTCTTTCATTGCCTTGTCAATTACCAATTCTATGTTTCTGCCCAAGTGCGAATACTTGGGTTTGTGTTGCGGATAAGGCAACGGATCAGATTTGGCTTTATAAGTTTCTTTTTGAGGTATAGGGTAAGGACTATCTACATCTAATTTAAAATCGCTGATAAAAAAGAGATGATCCCACAACATATGCCTAAAATCTTCTACATTACGCAAGTGCGGGTTTAAAAAGCCCATTAGTTCAATTACGGATTTGGCTTGTTCATTTCGTTTTTGGCGGTCTTCAATCGTCATTACATATTCAACCATTTTATGAATATGGCGGCCATATTCCCGCATACTTAATAAACTTCGGGTGGTGTTATATTCCATGTTTTTTACTTCAACAATGGCAAATGTAGGTATTTCAACACGTATTTTCTATTTTTTAGCCTTTTGTTCACGGAATGCTTTAGGTGAATCAAGGCTTGTTTTGTGGCTTATTCTGCCAATTCTTTATCTTCGCTCAATGGAACAATTAGCAGCACAAATAGAAAATTATAAAAAAGAAGTGTTGGCTTTTACGCCGCAAAATGCCGAAGAAGTTGAGCAGTTCAGAATTAAATATTTGGGAAGCAAAGGGTTGGTTAAAACCCTAATGGCTGAAATGAAAAATGTACCTGCCGAGCAAAAACGAGAAGCCGGACAATTACTGAATGAATTTAAAACATTGGTTGAAAACCATTTTGAATCGTTCAGTAGTTTACAACAAAACAACCATCATTCAACACAGCAAATAGATATTACTTTACCCGGTAATGATATTGCCATTGGCAGTTTGCATCCACTAAGTATTGTGCGCAATAAAATTATTCAAATTTTTCAACGACTTGGATTTGCTGTTGCAGAAGGACCAGAAATTGAAGATGATTGGCACAACTTTGGCGCCATGAATTTACCGGAAAATCATCCGGCCCGCGATATGCAGGATACCTTTTATATTAATCAAAATCCTGCTTGGTTATTAAGAACACATACCAGTAGTGTACAAGCCCGTGTAATGGAACAACAAAAACCACCCATTCGCGTAATTTGTCCGGGACGGGTTTATCGCAATGAAACTATTAGTGCCCGTGCACACTGCTTTTTTCACCAGGTGGAAGGATTGTATGTTGATGAGAATGTAAGCTTCGCCGACTTAAAACAAACCTTGTATTTTTTTGTACAAGAAATGTTTGGACATGGCACCAAAATACGCTTCCGTCCTTCGTATTTTCCTTTTACAGAACCCAGTGCCGAAATGGATATTAGCTGCCTGATTTGTGGCGGAAAAGGTTGTAATGTTTGTAAACATACCGGATGGGTTGAAATTTTAGGCAGTGGAATGGTACACCCCAAAGTATTGGAAAACTTTAATATTGATTCAAACAAATACACCGGCTTTGCTTTTGGCATGGGTATGGAACGCATTTGCCAATTAAAATATCGGGTAAATGATTTACGGCTATACTCGCAAAATGATGTTCGCTTTTTACAACAATTTACAGCTGCATTATAATGTTCCATATTGAAACCAATTTATTGCAGGGTAATTTTTAATAACATTGCGTTATGGTATTTTCAACAAAGGGCATTGTATTGAAAACTACCCGCTACGGCGATACCAGCATCATTACCCAAATTTATACGGAACTATTTGGCATTCAAAGCTATTTGGTAAAAGGTGTTTATCAGGCCGGGAAACGAAAACCAGCACAGAACATATACTTTCAGCCGGCCGCTATTTTGTCGCTTGAAGTATATCACCAACCGCAAAAACAGTTGCAGTTTATTAAAGAATTTAGTTGGGCTTATGTTTATAACCAGGTATTAACCAATGTAAAACGCCACTCCGTTACCTTGTATGTAGTTGAGCTGTTACAACATTGCCTGCAACAACCCGAAGCACATGTTGAATTGTTTTATTTAACAGAAAGTGTGTTACAATTAGCCGATTTCGGTAGCGAAAAACTGGTAGCTAATTTACCTATTTACTATACCCTGCAAACCGCCGCTATTCTGGGTTTTCAAATTCAGGGGAATTATACCGCACACACACCTTTGCTTGATTTGCAGGAAGGCTATTACACTGAAAATTATCCGCAACATGTATATGTTATGGAAGCAGAAGTGGCAGAAGCTGTTAGCCAATTTTTACAAATACCGGCAGAACATATCAATACGATTGAAAACATTAGCCTGAATCATGGTATCAGACGAAATATACTACAGTCATTACAAACATTTTTACAGTTGCATATTCCCGGTTATGGGAAATTAAAAAGCCTGGATATATTGCAAGAAATTTTATCCGCATAAAACAACCAATTATATTAGTCGTTTTACTTGTGCATGATGCAATTGATTCTTTTGGATATTGATACCGGTTAATTGCAATACGCCGGGTTGTTTGCCGGGTTCAAAACTACCTAAGTAAACTTCCATACCCAGCGCTTTTGCACCATTAAAAGTAGCCCACTGCAACAAAGCGGCAATTGGAATGTCAGGGAAAAAAGTATGTATGGTTTGCAATTCGTGTAAAATACTTAACCGAGTATTACTTGCCAAACTGTCGGTACCAATGGTGATAGGTATTCCCATTTGTAACATTGCAATAATGGAAGGCACTTGCTGTTCAATATATCGATTGGCATTGACACAAAGTGCGGCATACAATTGCACCTTATTGCTTGCAGCCCAATGCAACAACCATTCCCAATCGTTAGCATGGGTATATGTGTTGTGCACAGCTATCAATGTTGCAGCGCTTGCTAAATGGTGTGCTACCGTTTGTATGCTGCTTTTCCCGGAAGGAATAAAATCGGGATTATGAATACCCAGTTTTTGGTAAAATTGTAAAAAAAGGCCTTCCCCTTTTTGGAATAAAGCATCCTCATCGGGCGTTTCCTGGTTATGCATGGTAACAATAGCATTGGCAAAATGAGGTGCTATTTTTTCCCACAAAGCTTCTGAAACCGAATAAGGTGCATGGGGAACTATGCTTTTAGGTAAAGCAAAACTTTGCAATAAATGTACTGCTTGTTCATAACGCTTTTCTGCCATTGCGGGAATCCAACCGGTCGTTTCAATAAAATTGTAATAATGTAATTTCTTTTGCTGTTTTTGAGGTATTGTATGTACTGTATTACAAATATCACCAACGGCAACAATACCTTCCTGCAACATTTCTTTTTCGGCCAGTACAATAGCCTGCTGTATTTGTAAATCATCAGCTGCCCGTTGTGCCATTACCTGCTGTACAAAACCAACCAAACCGGTATGTTGGGGTATAGTATTTTTTAAGTGGCTTAATTCTAAATGACAATGGGTATTAATAAATCCGGGGCAGATGATACCGTCTATTTTTTCTACTCCTTCACCTGCTTCATTAGCTGAAACAACAGC
>NZ_JBMFQT010000012.1:26986-110026 GCF_049968455.1 Hydrotalea sp.
CTTTTGAGAAGGTTGGAAACTAAACCCTGTACCATCAGCATTAAAAAACACTTTAATCAACACCATCTATCAATTAGACACCCCTTTTTCGGGTAAAAAAAGTTAAATTGCTACAGGTAATTATTTCTTCAACACACAAAACAACCAACATGAGAAAAACACTTCTGCTACTTGGCATTGGCTTATGTAGTTTACAGCATCCTGTTTTTTCGCAAACCGGCATCATTAGTGGCTTTACTAAAGAAAGCAGTGCCAAACAACAAGCTTTAGAACAACAATTTGATGGGTTATTAAGTGCGCAAAATGTAGGCAACACAATTAAGGAATTATCAGCCAAACCACATGAAATTGGATCACCCGGCAGTAAAGCCGTTGCAGAAGCTATTTTAGCCAAATACAAATCATGGGGTTGGGATGCGAACATTGAGACCTATCAGGTACTATTTCCTACACCTATTACAAGGGTATTAGAAATGACTTCGCCCACAAAGTATACCGCTATTTTAAAAGAGCCTGCTTTAAAAGAAGATGCTACAAGTGGACAGGATGGTCAATTACCTACTTACAATGCCTGGAGTGCGGATGGTGATGTTACAGCCCCATTAGTATTTGTAAATTATGGTTTACCCAGCGATTATGAAACATTGGCTAAAATGGGTGTTGATGTAAAAGGAAAAATCGTAATTGCAAAATATGGCCGCAGCTGGCGAGGTATTAAACCTAAGGTAGCATACGAACATGGCGCAGTGGGTTGTATTATTTATTCTGATCCTAAAGATGATGGTTATAGCCGTGGTGATGTATACCCCAAAGGCCCTTTTAAAAATGAATATGGCGTACAACGTGGTAGCGTAATGGACATGGTTTTATACCCCGGAGATCCTTTAACACCCGGTGTTGGCGCTACTGAAAATGCGCAACGCTTAGACAGAAAAGATGCAACTACAATCTTAAAAATCCCGGTATTACCCATAAGTTATCACGATGCACAACCCTTATTAGCGGCACTTGATGGACCAGTTGCGCCAGCCGATTGGACAGGTGGATTACCCATTACCTACCATGTTGGCCCCGGCAATGCCATTGTACATTTAAAATTAGCCTTTGATTGGAAGATACGTCCGGCTTATGATGTAATTGCCAAAATGAAAGGTAGTACATATCCCGATGAGTGGGTAATTAGAGGTAACCACCATGACGCTTGGGTAAATGGTGCAAATGATCCAATCAGCGGGCAATCAGCTTTGTTGGAAGAAGCAAAGGCCATTGGCGAATTGGTTAAAAAAGGATGGCAACCGAAAAGAACATTGGTGTATTGTGCTTGGGATGGAGAAGAACCCGGCTTATTAGGAAGCACAGAATGGGCAGAAGATCATGGAAAAGAATTGCAACAAAAAGCAGTAGTATACATTAACTCTGATGGTAACGGTAGAGGCTTTCTGAATGCTGAAGGCTCACATGCACTGAATAATTTTATGTACCAAATTAGTGAAACAGTAAAAGATCCGGAAACCGGAGTAAGCATTTTTAAAAGAAGATTGGCCGAGCAAATTGTACATGCCACTTCCGATGAAAAGAAACAGGCGTTAATGAAAGAACATACATTAGAATTAGGCGCCATGGGTTCAGGTTCTGATTATTCTTCATTTATTCAGCATTTAGGTGTGCCTTGTTTAGACTTAGGTTTTGGGGGGGAAGATGCAGGCGGCGAATACCATTCCATTTATGATTCATGGGATATGTACCGCCGTTTTAAAGATCCTACATTTGCCTACGGTGTGGCCCTGGCGCAAACCGCAGGCAGAGCCGCTTTACGTATGGCCGAAGCAGATGTATTGCCTTTTGATTTTAGAAGTTTACACAAAACAGTTGATGGGTACATTAACGAATTAATGCAAAACATGCAGCAAATGCGCATGAGTACGATGGTGGAAAATAAAATGATTACTACCCGACAATTTCAATTAGCGGCCGACCCCACTAAGAAAATGGTTTTCCCTACTGAAAAACCAGCTGTACCCTACATAGATTTTTCGCCCATACAAAATGCTATTGTTGCCTTAAAAAACGGAAGTGATAGCCTGGCCAAAACCTGGGAAAAAATGCTGAATAATCCTGGCATGCAGGCAAAATTTAATGAGGCATTATACCGTGCAGAACAACAATTATTAAGTACTAATGGCTTACCACGCCGCCCTTGGTATAAACACACTTTATATGCACCGGGCTTTTATACCGGCTATGGTGTTAAAACCATGCCGGGCATTCGCGAAGCTATTGAACAACGCAACTGGAATGAAGCAGAAGAACAAATTAAAGTAGATGCTGCCGCCATTCAACAATTGGCCGATTATTTAATGCGTACCGCACAATTGTAATGGAATAATATTGGCATATGTAAAAAGGCTGCCTTCATCGGCAGCCTTTTTTGTTTTGCTTATTTGAACCAAAACAAGCAATTTGATATCCCCAATCATTATTAAAAGTGTAAAGTATTTTTCATAACAAAGCATATTTGAAAAGGAAAGATAACTCAATATATTTTTTTATTTTTATTTATATTTCATTCATTATTATTTATTTTAAAAACTTCGCAGTAAAAAGACCCGTCAAAAAACGGTATTTTAAAAAAAACTTAAAACAATTTAGGATTATTTAAAATAATTATTTATGATTGCAGTATAAAATTATCTTATATGCAACTAAAAAATTTTTCCCTTATGAATACAGTTTTTAAGGATTAACATAATCCACTATTTAGACCAAATTTTACATGGCTTAAAAATAATTCATTATGAAATTTTTCTTTTTTATTTCCGCATTTTTGCTATCATCTTTTTCATGTCGCAAAAATTCTCCTGAATTTTTTAATGGTATTGTAGATCGCAATATAAACGGCTGCTCAGGTAGTACTGGGTATGTATTTATTATTAAGTATATAAATCTAAACAACACAGAAGATAGCTTATCTACTCTTACACTACCCACTCAATTTAAATTATCAGGTATAAAAATAAATTTTCAAATGAGAAATTTGAGTAACTCAGATGAAGTGATGTTTTGTAACACTATGATAAATCCACCAAACCAAAAAGTTATTTACAATGTAAACCCAAAGTAAAATGAACCAAAAATAATTACTTTAGTTTATATGTAATCTCTTCTTTTCATTAAAGCAGATGCACAGAAATATTTCTCTTCAAAAAAGAAAAAAAATTTAAGCATTTTTAAAAACAAACAATGAAACCAACACTCTTCATTATTCTACTAATTGCTTTTACATTGCCTTGCTTTTCACAGAATTCTTTTAAAAGAAATGATATTTATTTAGAAGCGGGTGGCAATAGTTTGTTTACAGGCATTAACTATGAAAGACAATTAACCAAGCAGCCCGGCTTAGGCGTTCGTGTTGGGGTGGGTATGTATTCAGAGAATGCATTTTATTTAGCTATACCCATCGGCATTAATTATTTATTCACCACCAACAATCCTAAAGGATTTATTGATGTTGGTGTAGGTACCACCTTTGCCCGTGAAAATGCTAAATTATTTTGGGAAAAGAAAACCATTGCTGATGACCATTTTGTAAACTTTATTCCAAGTTTTGGTTACAGAAGACATACCACGCAAAACATGCTATGGCGAATAAGTTTCACCCCGGTTATTAATCGTTATGGATTTGTACCCTGGTTGGGCTTTTCAGTTGGAAAACGTTTTTAATGCAAAAAGGCTAACAGCAACCACACTGTTAGCCTTACCATCAACCACATTACTCTCTAACTCAACAACATTTTCCATTATTAGAGGGTACACCAAAACCATCTAATATTTTTTCTAAGGGGCAAAAACGGGTAAAGGAAGATTGTAGCAAATTAACCCCTACAAAAACAGTTAACCATATCCAGTTAATGGATACAAAGTAAATTAGTACAACACTCAATAATACTAAACTGCCTGCAACGGCGCGAACAATACGTTCTCTCATTTTTTATATTTTTTAAATTAGAAAATTAATAACTGCTGACCTCAACCGGTACAATAAATGCACGGATGGGAAATGCACTGGGCGTTTCATTATTAAACTTCTTTACTAAGTCTAATGCCTGTTGTGCTTTATCATCATCAGTAAAACTGAAAAAGAAGAGTGCACTGGTTTGTGCATCGCCACTGGCAAACCAATTATTTAATACATAATTATTGTGTTCTGATTTATGGCCAATGGTATCGGTAACACTAAATACCGGCACTTTGGCTTTTTCGAGGATATGGGTTACAGCCAGTAAATCCTCTTTAATACTTGTGATGACTAACATTTTCATATACCATTGTTTTAAAGGTGATTATTGTGTGATGGTATTTTCGCCATCAGGTTGTTGATTGGGGTTAATAGGTTCAGGATATTTTTTACGCATCATTTTATAATACAACAAAGGCACTACTAATAAAGTTAAGAAAGTTGATGTAATGGTTCCGCCCATTAATGAAATGGCCAAACCTTGGAAAATAGGATCAAACAAAATAACTATAGCACCTAAAGCAACTGCACCTGCAGTTAATAAAATTGGCGTAGTACGCACAGCACCTGCTTCAATAATAGCTTGCTTTAACGGAATACCTTCACGTAAACGAATATTAATAAAGTCAATTAACAATACCGAATTCCGCACCATTACACCCGCTAAGGCAATAAAGCCAATCATAGATGTTGCAGTAAAGAAGGCGCCCATCATCCAGTGTCCAATAATAATTCCGATTAATGATAAAGGTATGGCAGCCAACATAATAATAGGTACCGTAAAGTTTTGGAACCATCCTACTATTAGCATATAAATAATGATAATTACTACCACAAATGCAATACCTAAATCGCGGAACACTTCATAGGTAATCTGCCACTCACCATCCCACTTTAGTGAGAAATGATCTTCTAACTTAGGCGCATGGGTATATTCTTCTTTCAATGTATAGCCTGCAGGGAGTTTAATACCGTTTAGCTTGTCAGAAATATCACTCATTGCATAGGAAGGACTTTCTAATTTTCCTGCCATATCAGCCGTTACATAAACAACGCGCTTTTGATTTTTTCTGTAAATGCTTTTTTCTTTAATGCCGCGAGTAATAGTTACCAAATCACCCACAGGAATTGCCATACCCTGTTGATTGATGATTTTTAAATTTTTTAATGCATTAATATCCGATTTATCAGCATCACTTAACTGCAATGAAATATTAACAGGATCATAGCTTGCCGGAACATGTAAGGTACCCACATTGCTGTTTGAAAGTGCAGCATGCATGGTAGCTACTACCTGTGCAGGCGCAATACCATAACGCATAGCTTTTTCTTTATCAACATCAAACTTATATTCAGTTTGGTCATGTTCTACTCTCCAATCAACATCAACTACATCGGGCGTTTGAGTAAATAGCTTTTTAATTTGACGAGCAATTTCAATTTGCTGCCTGTAATCGGGTCCATAAACCTCTGCAACCAAAGTAGATAATACCGGTGGTCCGGGTGGAACTTCAACTACTTTAACATTAGCATTGTACTTCTTGGCAATTTCCTGAATACCGGGGCGCATACTTTTAGCTATAGCATGGCTTTGCTCTTTCCTATCTTCTTTCTTAATTAAGTTCACCTGAATATCAGCCATGTTATCGCCTCTTCTAAAGTCGTAATGGCGCACTAATCCGTTAAAGCTAATAGGGCCGGAGGTACCGATGTACTCTTGATAATTCTCAACCATAGGTTGTTGGGAAACATATTCAGCTATTTCTTTAGTAACTGCTGCAGTTTTTTCTAAGGTTGAACCTTCAGGCATATCAATTACAATCTGAAATTCATTCTTATTATCAAACGGTAACATCTTAACGGCTACTGCCTTTGTGTAGAACATCATCATGGATGCCATTAATATTACCACAATGCTAATCATGAATGCCCAACGCTTCCAACGGCTTTGCAGCATGGGGTTAATAAAGGATTTATAAATTTTATAAATGCCTGTTTTTTCCAATACTACCGGTGGTTTTTCTTTTCCATGCTTTTCCTTTTCACGTAAGAATAAATAACCAAGGTAAGGTGTTAAGGTTAAGGCTACAATTAATGAAAGCATCATGGCAATAGAAGCACCAATTGGCATGGGGCTCATGTACGGACCCATTAATCCTGATACGAAAGCCATTGGCAATACTGCTGCAATTACTGTAAAAGTGGCCAATATAGTTGGGTTACCTACTTCATTAATAGCATAAATAGCAGCTTGCAAAGGGGGCAGACGCTTCATTTTAAAATGGCGGTGCATATTTTCAGCAATAATAATAGAATCATCTACTACAATACCGGTAATAAACACCAGCGCAAATAAAGTAATACGGTTTAATGTATAATGTAAAAAGTAATAAGCAAACAGGGTTAACGCAAAAGTTACAGGTACAGATAAAAATACTACTAAACCACCTCTCCAGCCCATGGCCAGCATTACAAATAAAGTAACGACTACTATGGCAATAAACAAGTGAAACAATAATTCAGATACTTTTTCTGAAGCGGTTTCGCCATAGTTACGAGTAGTGGTAATATGCACATCGGCAGGAATTACCTCAGACTTGATGTGATTTATTTTAGAAAGAATTTCTTCTGAAATCTGCATAGCATCAGCGCCCTTTTTCTTGGCAATAGAAAGTGTTACAGCAGGATAAGCGGAAGCATAACGGGTATCTTTTGACGTATCAGCCTTGCCATAACCAAAATACACATACTGACTGGGGGTTTCCGGACCATCCACAACTTTTGCTACCTGACGTAAGAAAACAGGTTGCTGTTGATTAGTGCCAATAATTAAATTCGCAACATCATCAGCATTGGTTAAAAAATTACCTGTTTCAACTGCGAATGCAGTATCGCTTTTTAGTAGGCTGCCGGAAGCTAATTGTGCATTATTACCCTGCATTTGTTTGGCAATACTTAAAAAGTCAACATGGTATTCCGCCATTTTATCTTTGTTCAACAGTACTTTCACCTCACGGCTACGTCCGCCAATAATATTAACAGCAGACACATCAGGTATCTTTTTTATTTCATTGGTTAAAACCTCACCCATTTGTCGTAGTGCATAATCATCATACTTATTGCTCCACAAGGTTAGCCCTAACACAGGCACATCATCTATGGCACGAGTTTTTACCAACGGCAGTGTTACACCTTGCGGCAACTTGTCCATATTCTTCATTAACTCATTATACAATTTTACTAATGAGCGCTCTACATCTTCACCCACATAAAACTGAACAATCAGCATAGCCCTACCCTGCATGGTAGTTGAATAAACATATTCCACTCCTTTTACATTCGAAATAATTTTTTCTAAAGGGGCAGTTACTTTTGTTTCAACTTCTTTAGGTTCAGCACCGGGGAAACCCACCAACACATCAGCCATTGGCACTTCAATTTGGGGTTCTTCTTCCCGCGGTATTAAATAGGTACTGTAAGCCCCTATCAATAAAAATGCAATCATTAACAGAATAGTTAGCTTACTCTGTATGAATGCTTTGGCAATATTTCCCGCAAATCCTTTTTCCATAATAATATTTAATAATTTAAAAAACTATTCAATGATTGCTCAATTGTTATTTAATTTCTTTTACCGGAACACCATCGGCTAATTTGCCGTTGGCAGATAGAATAAAGGGTTCATCTTTGCTTAAACCTGACAACACCTCAACTTCATTCCCCATTTGTTTACCTAAACGAACCCAACGCAATAAAGCAGTGTGATTGGCGGAAACGGTATATAAGCCGGTTAATTCATCTTTTGTTACAATAGCAGATACAGGCACCATAACCGCATCACTGCCGGTATTAACAACAGAAACATTACCTTTGATCGGTAACTGTGCAGTAACATACATACCGGCATATAAACCTGCTTTCTCATTTTCGGGTATAGCTACCTTAACCATATATTGACCACCAGTGTATTGCGCACTTTCACTGATTTGTGTTACTGTACCTTTAATACTTTTATTAATGGCTTGAATGTATAATGGTACTACGTTACCCATTTTTACATAATTAATTTGCGATTCGGGAACTGCAATACTAACTTGGAAACTGCCTGATTTTTCAATAGTAAGCAAAGGCATTCCGGGGTTTGCCATACTTCCGGCATCAGCCATTTTTTGAGTTACCACACCACTAAAAGGTGCAGTTAAATTGGTATAAGCCAACATGGCATTTACTTCATTACGCATTTGCTTAGCAGCATCTACTCTTGATTTTGCAGCATTGTATTGCAGGGTTACATTATCCAATTCTTTTGCAGATGCACTTTGTTGTTGGTATAAAGCAGTAAAACGATCGTAATCTTTTTGGGCATTACGCAACGCAGCTTCAGCTTCGGCAATCATAGCATCGGCTTGTGCACGTTTAGCCAATATATCCTGATTACTAATGGTAGCAAGTAATTGACCTTGTGAAACATGGTCGCCCACTTTTACACGCATGGATGTAATGTACCCCATTACCCTTGTGCTAATATTGGCACTTTGTACCGCTTCAATTTGTCCGCCTAAGCTTAATGCATTTTGTGTTGCAGCATTAGGCATAGAAAGTTTTACCTCAATAGGAGTAACAACAGTAGTTGTTTCAGCTTTTTTTTCATTGGAAGAACAGGCAGTTAATAATATACCTGTTAATGCCAACATAACGGTAGTGGTTTTTACATTTTTATTCATCTGCATAATTTTTTAATTGTATAAAACCTGATTGTATAAAACCTGATTGTATATTTTATTGTCAGGCAGGTTTAATTGTTGATTAATTTTTAGTGTTATTGGAAGTTTGGGTTAAAAATTGTAAATAAGCTTGCGTAGTTTGATAATTAAACTGTGCTTGGGCTAAGCCTAATTTTTGTTGTGCCAACTGCGTTTCAGCCATTAGCACATCAGTAGTCTTTACCAATCCTTGTTCATAGCGATTTTGTAAAATTCGCAAAGCCTCACTTGCTTGTTGTATGGCAGATTGTTGTTGAGAAATTTGATAGCCTGCATCATGCAAGTCGCGATAAGTTTTGTTCAACTCAAGTTGGCTTTGTTCTTTTTGTTGAGATAATTGTTGTTGCAACTTATTACGTTCAAGTGTTTGTGTTACTATAGTATTTTTAGTTCGGTTACCATTAAATAAATTCCATGATAATTGCACACCGGCTAAATAAGCATTGGCACCAAAACCAAACATACTTTTGTCATTAAGTTGATAATTACCAAATGCATTTAGTTTTGGCAAATAACTCATTTTACTGCTTTTAATCATCAGGTTACTTGCTTCAATAGCAGTTTGCATGGCCATAAAATCGGCACGTGCTTCAGGAACTTTAGTAATAGAATCACCGGATAATGTATTATCAAATACAACTTTACCAATGGTATAGGTAGTTCCGGTTGGGGCGCCCATTAAAAAACTAAGATAATCGCTGGCATTTTTAATATTGCTTTTAGCATTAGCCAATTGTGTAGTTACCATGTTTTCATGTACCTGTGCATTCAACAAATCAGACTTTTGTACCAATCCCTGATTAAAATAGTTTTGTGTTAATTGGTACATAGCATGCGCCGTTTGCTCCGCTTCTTTCAACACTTTTACGGCATCGTATGCCAATTGTAATTGCAAATAGGCTTTTTGCACTTCAAAAGCAATATATTCTTTAGTGCGCTTTGTTTTAAACTGATAAAGTTCTGTTTGCTTTTCGGCACCTTTACGCATATAAAGCATATCTAAATTTACCAATGGCTGCTGCACAGATAATTGCGTAGAAAAATCGGGTGTGCCGGAAGGATGATTCAATAAATCCGGATTAAAATCAGCTTGCGTAATGGTTTTTTGTTGTAACTTAAAACCAAAGGCATTTAAAGGATTATTGGTGCTCATAGCTGTATAGGATAAGCCAACCTGAGGTAAAAAAATGGCCGAAGTTTGCTTATAATTACTTTGAGCAATTTGTTCGTCAATACCGGCCAGTTGTATAGCTTTATTGTTGGCTTCAGCCCGTGCAATAGCATCGGTAAGTGTTAGCAGCTGTGTGCTATCCTGTGCCAATACCGTTTGCTGAAATAAAAGAAAACATAGACCAATAAAGGCATTTAATAAGTACTTCATTCTGTTCAATCTTAGCATTGCGTTAAAATTTATTGCAAAATTATTCTGCGCAATTAGCCTGTACTGTGACATATATCACCCTTAAACCCCAATAATTATTCAACAATGCAACAATTGGGCTTATGTGATAAACATCACTAAAGCATAGTATGAAATGAAGTAATTTTGCTTAAAATTGATACAATGGCAACAAAACACCTAACCACTCAAGAATTTAAAGATCAAATTTTTGATTATACAAAAGAGCAGGAATGGAAATACCAAGGAACATTACCTGCAATTATTGATTTTTATGCCGATTGGTGCGGTCCTTGTAAAATGGTAGCACCTGTATTGGAAGAATTATCAGATGAATATGCCGGAAAATTGAATATATTTAAAGTGGATACTGAAAAGGAACAAGAATTAGCCGCAGTATTCGGCATTCAAAGTATTCCTACTTTTTTATTCATTCCTGCACAAGGTCAGCCCATGATGCAGCCAGGCGCATTACCTAAAAAAGTATTTAAACAGGTAATTGATGAAGAATTATTACCTGTAACACAAGCAGAAAAATAGCAAGCAAAAACCCGGTTGATTAATAACCATTGTGCCCGACATTTATTTGTATTTAAGCATTCGTTTAAACAGTTAAGCTATGATAAAAAATTTTTGGGATCAACGTTATAGTGAAAATGAAACTGTATATGGTGATGAACCCAATTTATTTTTTAAATCATTTATCGATACAAACAAACCGGGCACAATATTATTACCCGCCGAAGGGGAAGGCAGAAACGCCATTTATGCCGCACAAAAAGGGTATACCGTTGACGCCTTTGATTATAGCGAAGTGGCGCGCAATAAAGCACTAAAAAAGGCTGAAGCGTTGGGATTATCTAATATTCATTACGAAGTAAAAGATATTGCCGATTTTGAACCAACAAAACAATATGATGCAGTGGCTCTTATTTACGTGCATTTACCCGAACCGCTTCGAAAAGCTTTTCACAGCAAAATAGTAAACGCTATAAAGCCGGGCGGCTACTTGGTTTTAGAAGCGTTTAGCAAAGAACAAATTCAATTTAAAAGTGGCGGCCCTGCAGATCCTGCTTTATTATATGATGCACCATCCTTATGCGCCGACTTTCAATTATTACACATTATAAGTTGCGGCCAAAAACAAATTCAATTGTCAGAAGGAAAATTTCACAATGGCACTGCTGATGTACTTAGGCTTATAGCCCAAAAGTTGTAAATTGTTTTACTAAGCCTACAACGTTACTTTATTGGCGTACTTTTGAAATAGAATCATGGCCGGTAATTATGGGCAGTAAAAAAATATTGATTATCTACATTTTATTATTGCTTTATTCCTGCAATAACCAATCACAACAAATAAAAGCGATTGATTTAGATACTATAGCCAATACCATTCCTACTGATGAAGCACAACAAGTTCAGCCATCTGTGTTTGATAGAGTAGCAGCATTAAAAAAATTAACGCCTTTTTCTCCTGCACAATTAAAGAGCATTTTACCCAAGCAATTATTACAATATCATCAAACTAATTTTGAGATTACTAATCAAAACGGTTACTCAACCGCAAAATTCACTTTTTACAATACCAATCAAAACAAAGCATTTCAATTAACAGTTATTGATTGCGCCGGCGAAACAGGAGCCAACATTTACTACTTACAATATTTAACCCGGTTAAATATTCAATCTGAAACAAATGATGGCTATACCAAACAATTTGACTTATTCGGTCAAAAAGCCATAGCATCTTATCAAAAAAAATTGAATCAGCATGAATTAACATTTTTTAACAACGAAAGGTTATTAATTCAAATGTCAGCAAAACACATTGATATTCATGAAATGAAACAAATAATTAGTGCATTAGAATTTTGTATACCTTCTTAATCCTTTATATACACCCTTTTTTAATTAGTACCTTAAAAAAGTATACTGTTTTTTTTCACAAAACACCCACAATTACGCAATGTTGAATAAAATTCATTCATTAGTATGATTATCATTTAACAAAAAAACTTAAGAGTATTTTTTTCATTACTGAAAAAAATATGTTTTCAACATAGGGTTAATAACAATTTTGTACTTCATGCAAAACCTTAATTATTTTGCTGCCCGGTTTAAGGTTTCCTTTGATATGGAATGAAAAGGGAATCAGGTGTAAATCCTGAACTATCCCCGTAGCTGTTACCCAATTAAACATGCTTTGGCGTTTTAAAACCACTGTTTTAAAAAAATGGGAAGGTTGCCAATTCATGGGAAGTCAGAAGACCTGCCTTTTACCAATGAAACAAAACGCTTTCGGGCGAAAAGCGGGTGTAGCCAAGTATACTACAAAAAAGTAATATACGCTTCCCCTCTTCAGCCCTAATATAAAATATGTTATTGTATTATTTAAAAAATTGAATGCTATGGACAATAGTAATGAAGTGTTATTGAAAGAAAACAAAGACCGGTTTGTTATTTTACCCATTAACTACCCTACTATTTGGGAAAAATATAAACAACATGAAGCCAGTTTTTGGACTGCAGAAGAAATTGACCTAAGTGCCGATTTAAAAGATTGGGATAGTTTAAATGATGGTGAAAGACATTTCATATCGCATGTATTAGCCTTTTTTGCTGCCAGTGATGGTATTGTAAATGAGAACCTGGCTGTAAATTTTATGAGTGAGGTACAATTGCCTGAAGCAAGATGTTTTTATGGTTTTCAAATTATGATGGAAAATATTCATTCTGAAACCTATGCTTTGTTAATTGACACCTACATTAAAAACCCGGAAGAAAAAAACCGTTTATTTCATGCCATTGATACCGTACCTGCCGTAAAGAAAAAAGCAGAATGGGCACTACGTTGGATTACCAATGGCAGTTTTGCTGAAAGGTTAGTTGCTTTTGCAGCAGTTGAAGGTATTTTCTTTAGTGGCAGCTTCTGCTCTATTTTCTGGTTAAAAAAACGCGGACTAATGCCGGGCTTAACCTTCAGTAATGAATTAATATCACGCGATGAGGGCTTACACTGCGAATTTGCCTGTTTGTTATACAAAATGCTTACCAACAAATTAACCGAACAACAAGTAAAAAATATTATAACCGATGCCGTAACCATTGAAAAAGAATTTATTACCGATGCCTTACCGGTTGATTTAATTGGAATGAATGCCAAACTAATGCAACAATACATTGAATTTGTTGCCGATAGATGGTTGGTTGAATTAGGCTATTCAAAAGTTTACAATGCCACCAACCCCTTCGATTTTATGGAAATGATTTCACTACAAGGCAAAACTAACTTTTTTGAAAAAAGAGTAGGTGATTATCAAAAAGCCGGTGTTATGAGCAGCAACATCAATGCTCAAGCTTTCAAGTTAGATGAAGATTTTTAATATCCTTTTGAAAATAATTAAAATATTATATATATGCATGTAATTAAAAGAGACGGAAGAAGAGAAACAGTTAAGTTTGATAAAGTAACAGCCCGCATCCAAAAACTTTCCTATAGCCTTAGTCCTATGGTGAATGTAATTGATGTGGCCAAAAAAACTATTGAAGGTATTTATGATGGTGTAAGAACAGAAGAGTTAGACAATTTAGCTGCCGAAACAGCCGCATCGCTTACCATTACACATCCTGATTATGCAATTTTAGCTTCACGCATTGCTGTAAGTAACTTACACAAGAATACCATTAAAAGCTTTTCGGCTACAATGCGTTTATTGTACAATTACACTGATAGTCACTCCGGCAAAAGAATGCCATTGATTGCTGATGATGTTATGGAAGTAATTGAAGCCAATGCTGAATTGTTAGATAGTACAATAATATATGATAGAGATTTCGCTTTTGATTATTTTGGCTTTAAAACATTAGAAAAATCATACCTGTTAAAAATAAACGGTAAAATTGCTGAACGTCCTCAACACATGTATATGCGTGTTGCTTTGGGCATTCATAAAAATGATGTAGAAAGTGCTATTAAAACTTATCATTTATTAAGTGAACGTTGGTTTACCCATGCAACACCTACATTATTTAATGCCGGCACTCCCAAACCTCAAATGAGTTCGTGCTTTTTGCTAACCATGAAAGAAGATAGCATTGATGGCATTTACGATACTTTGAAACAAACAGCAAAAATTTCACAAAGTGCCGGAGGTATTGGGTTGGCCATTCACAACATTCGCGCTACCGGAAGTTATATTGGTGGCACTAATGGTACCAGCAATGGCATTGTTCCCATGCTTAGGGTGTTTAATGATACAGCCCGTTATGTTGACCAAGGTGGTGGTAAAAGAAAAGGGGCATTTGCCATATATTTAGAACCTTGGCATGCCGATGTGTTTGAGTTTTTAGAATTAAAGAAAAATCATGGTAAAGAAGAACTAAGAGCCCGCGATTTGTTTTATGCCCTTTGGATTTCAGATTTATTCATGAAACGCGTAGAAGCCAATGAAGATTGGAGTTTATTCTGCCCCAATGAAGCCCCTGGTTTATGCGATTGCTGGGGAGAGGAATTTGAAAAATTATATACCCAATATGAGGCAGAAGGCCGTGCACGTAAAACCGTAAAAGCACAGGAATTATGGTTTAAAATAATGGAGTCGCAAATTGAAACCGGCACTCCTTATATGTTATATAAAGATGCTGCCAACCGTAAAAGCAATCAACAAAATTTAGGCACCATTAAAAGCAGCAACCTATGCACAGAAATTATTGAATATACTTCACCAGATGAAGTTGCTGTTTGTAACCTTGCCTCATTAGCCTTACCACGTTTTGTAGAAGATGGGCAGTTTAACCACGATAAATTATTTGAAGTTACTTATACCGCCACTGTTAACTTAAACAGAATTATTGACCATAATTATTACCCCGTTGAAGAAGCCCGTAATTCCAATTTAAAACACCGCCCCATTGGTTTAGGTGTGCAAGGTTTGGCCGATGTATTTATTTTATTACGATTACCTTTTGAAAGTGAAGAAGCAAAAAAATTAAATAAAGAAATTTTTGAAACTATTTATTTTGCAGCCATGACGGCTAGTAAGGATCTGGCTATTAAAGAAGGTACTTATGCCACTTATGAAGGATCACCACTATCAAAAGGGATTTTCCAATTCGATATGTGGAATGTTACACCTTCTAACCGTTGGAATTGGGAAGAACTAAGGCTACAGGTTAAACAACATGGTGTTCGCAACTCTTTACTGGTAGCGCCCATGCCTACAGCCTCTACTTCACAAATATTAGGAAACAATGAATGTTTTGAACCTTATACTTCTAACATTTATACCCGCAGGGTTTTAAGTGGCGAATACATTATTGTAAACAAGCATTTGTTGAAGGATTTAATACAATTGGGTTTGTGGAACAACACCATGAAGAATAAAATAATTGCCAATAACGGTTCTATTCAAAACATACCTGAAATTCCGACAAATATAAAAGAGTTGTATAAAACCGTTTGGGAAATAAAACAACGCACTATTATTGATATGGCTGCCGACCGTGGCGCTTTTATTTGCCAATCACAATCGCTTAATTTGTTTGTGGATGCACCGAATATGGCGAAGTTAACTTCTATGCACTTCTATGCATGGAAAAAAGGATTGAAGACAGGCATGTACTATTTGCGTTCTCAAGCAGCCACACAAGCTGTTCAGTTTACCGTAGAAAAACAGGCCGAAGTAACTGCTCAACCTGTTATTCCTGTTCAAGAAAATCCAGCTGAATCAGATGTTACAGCTACTGTAACAGAAGGTGCCGTATGCACTATGCAAGAAGGTTGTATTACCTGTGGTTCTTAAAATAAAATTTTGCGAATAATAAAAGCCCGTTGTAATTACTACAGCGGGTTTTTTGTTTTTATCACTTCTTTTGTTCAATCATTTCAAATATTTAGCTTGTTTAGTACAAACAAAGCATACAGAATAGAAAAACATCAAGCAACTTTACTTGCATCAAATTGTAAGCAATGAATTATTCTAACGCAGCGCATCCATTATTATGCTGGGATATAGTAGTAGAGGGTATGGCACGCCGCAGTCAATTACACAAAGATTTACAAGCTTTGAGAAAAATACATCGGCTGAATAACTGGAGTCATATTCAGTTTGCTTACCATGAGGCATTAATTTGGGAAAATAAAACCATTATTGTTACCAATACCCAACTACAAATCATTTACGCTACGGAAAATTTATTGGCTATGAATGGCTATCATCCATTGGAAGTTGTTGGCAAACGTCCCGCCATTTTTCAAGGCCCCGAAACCTCAGTAGAAACCCGCAAAACAATTAAAATGGCAATTGAAGCATTACAGCCTTTTAATACCAGTATTATCAATTACAAAAAAAATGGCAGCAAGTATACTTGTCATATTGAAGGTTTCCCAATTTTTGATACACGTGGAAAATTGGTCAACTTTATGGCTATTGAAAAGGCTGCTTAATTTCCAAATTGCTAACAATTAACGAAGCGGTTAATTTATTGTAATATTGTAGCATGAAAAAAGTGCATAATATTATTTTCGATTTGGGAGGTGTTTTTATTAATCTTGATTTTCAGAAAACAACACAAGCTTTTCAACAATTAGGTATTCAAAACTTCCAACATTTTTTTTCACAAAATCATTCTAATGAATTGTTTATAGCTTTAGAAACCGGCAAAATTACACCAAATGAATTTTTTGAGTCGCTTAGAAAAACAACCGGTATTAATGCCGACAATCAAACCATAACTGAGGCATGGAATGCCATGCTCTTAAACTTCCCACCGGAAAGAATTGAATGGCTGAATAAAATAAACAAACAATATCCCGTTTATCTGTTTTCAAACACCAATATTATTCACTACAATAGTTTTATGCAGTTGTTTCAACGCGATATTGGAATGCAGAACTTTAATGAGCAGTTTGTAAAAGCCTATTATTCCCATGAAATGGGCATGCGAAAACCCGATGTAGATGGTTTTGAATATATTTTGCAACAAAACAATTTAAAACCCGAAGAAACTTTGTTTATTGATGATACATTAGCCAATATTAATACTGCTAATGCTTTGGGCTTTCAAACCATTCATTTAACAGCACCACAAACGGTATTGGATTTGCGTTTATAATTCTATAACCATTGCTTCATATGGACGTAAGCTTATCTTAGGCTGTAATGTTATTGTTTTTCCAACATCGGTATAATTAGCTAAAGCCACTTTTCCCTGCCCTTTCATATGGTTGTTATTAAACGTAGCATTCTTGGTTGAAAAATTTAGTAGTATTAAAAATTTACCGGCACCATCCTCACGAGTATACGCATATACTTGGTCATTGTTTTTATCCAATAAAGTATATTTTCCATATATCAAAGTTGTATGTGTGTTTCGAAGCTGTACCAGCTTTTTAAAATAATTCAAACAACTGTTAGGATCTTTTTCTTCAACAGCAACATTTATGGTTTTGTAATTTGGATTTACCTTAATCCAAGGTGTACCGGTAGTAAAGCCTGCATTAGATGAAGTATTCCACTGAAAAGGTGTTCTGCCGTTATCACGGGCACCAAAGGCAAAATTTTTTAACAAAGCTTGTACATTTCCTCCGGTTAACACTGTATGCTTGTATGCATCTAAAATTACTTTATCGCGATAGTCATTGATGGAAGTAAAATTAGGATTCGTCATGCCCAGTTCATCCCCGTTATAATAGAAAGGTGTTCCCCGCATGGTTAAAATAAAGGTTGATAACATTTGTGAAGAATGCGCACGAAAGGCTGGAGCATCATTACCAAAACGACTAACCATTCTTGCTTGGTCGTGATTGGCTAAAAATACCGCTAACCAACCGCTATGTTCAAAAGCACTATCCCATTGTGAAAAAACGGTTTTAAAATGCAGCAAGCTATATCCGTTGGGTTTTGCAATATCTACTCCATTAAAAGCATAAGCTAAATTCAATTCGTGACGATTGCTATCTACCAAGTTATGTGCATCTTCAAATGTATTACCGGCTCCCTCAGCAACACTCATTACATCATACTTGCTAAAAATTTGTTGATTCATTTGTTGCAGATATCCGTGCAAATTTCCCTGCATGGCATAATAACGGTTAAAGTCTTTTTCAAACCCTTTGGGAAACATTGGGAAGGTGGTATCTTTTGCCACAAACTGAAAAGCATCTAACCGAAAACCATCTATACCTTTATCGGCCCAAAAGCGCATAATATCATATACTTCCTCACGCACTTCCGGATTTTCCCAATTTAAGTCGGGCTGCTTGTCAGAAAAGTAATGTAAGTAATATGCATTGGTTAACGAATCATATTTCCATGCATCATGGTTAATATCAAACAAACTAAAGCGATAGGGAGGCTTTCCATTTTCTGCATTCCACCAATGATAATAATTACGATAGGGGCTTTTACGCGAACTGCGGCTTTTTTTAAACCACTCATGTTCGCTGCTACTATGGTTTACTACTAAATCCATCACCAATTTAATACCACGGCGATGCATCCCATTTAATAAAGAATCAAAATCGGCCATGGTACCATACTCCGTATCTATTTTTCGGTAATCACTAACATCATAGCCATTATCAAAATTAGGTGATTGATATATGGGATTTAACCAAACCACATTAATGCCCAAACTTTTTATATAATCTAATTCTGAAATAATTCCCTTTAAATCGCCAATGCCGTCACCATTACTATCCTTGAAGCTACGAGGATAAATTTGGTAAACAATAGCACTCTTCCACCATTTGGGCGAAGCAGATTCTTTATTATTTTCTACTTGTGCTTGTGTATGGATGGCCAATAAGCAAGAAACAGAAACTGCTATGGCGGCAATATATTTTTTCATATTAGCGGGAAGATTTTGCTGAATTGGTTAATAACTTAAAAATAAAGATTAACCTTGGCCTATTTTTTTAGTTCTTCAAAGTCAATATAATCTCCCTCCTCATTGGAGGCATTATTTTTAGTACTAGAAGTAGATGGGTGGTTGTTCGAACTAAATTGCTGTTCTTCCTGTTGCATAGCATTAATTTTTTGTTTCATTTGTGATGTTGCTTTGCCGATGGGAACAACTAAATCAAAAACAAATTTGTACAGCAAATAAAGTACACAGCCCCAAAGAATAATTTTAAGCATAATGACAAAATTACACGAATGATTGAAAAGTATAAAAACACCGGCATTTTTTAACCATTTCCATTTTAACGGATACTTATTTGGTGAATAAACATTTTATTCATTACATTTGCATTGGAAAAAAAACAAAAGGAAGGGAACGAGCACGTTCCCTTCTGCTTTATAGGTATGTTAACAGAATCACCCATAGAACAAATTACCGGCATTGTAAACCAAATGCTGGAATCGGAACCAGGCTATTTTTGTGTATCGGTTAAAATTAAACCCACACAAAACATAAAAGTATTTTTAGATGGCGATAACGGATTACCCATTGAAAAATGCGTTTATTTCAATAGAAAACTTTATCAGTTAATAACTGAAGCCGGCATTTATCCGGAAGGCGAATTTAGTTTGGAGGTTTCCTCGCCCGGCGTTGGTGAGCCGCTACAATTACATCGGCAATATGTAAAAAATATTGGCAGAAAAGTAGAAGTTGTTTTTAAAGATGATACCATGAAAACCGGCACTTTGCTGGCAGTTACAGATAATGATATTTTAATAGAACAAACCATTGGGAAAGGCAAAAAAGCAACAACCCAGCAGGTTTTAATACCATTTAATAATATAAAAACAACAACCGTTCAAATTAAATTTTAACCACCATCGGGCATAAAGGCTTATTGCCTGAAGCAAGACAAAATCATTGAATTATGGCAAGTATTAACCTCATTGACGCATTTCAGGAATTTAAAGACACTGAAAACCTTGACAGACCCACGTTAATGAAAGTGGTAGAAGATGTTTTTAAAACCTTACTACGCAAAAAATATGGTAGCGACGAAAATTTTGACGTTATTGTAAATGCAGAAAAAGGCGACTTAGAAATTATTCGTCGCAGAATGATTGTAGAAGATGGAGAAGTAAACGATCCACTTGCCGAAATTAGCTACACTGAAGCTGTTAAAATTGAACCCGACTTTGAAGTAGGCGAAGAATTATATGAAGAAGTTGATATGCTTGACTTTGGACGCCGCGCCATTTTAGCCGCTAAACAAACCTTAGCCAGCCGTATTAACGATTTAAAAAAGAATATTCTTGTAAAAAAATACAGCGACCGTATTGGCGAAATCATTTCTGCCGATGTACACCAGGTTTGGAAAAAAGAAGTTTTATTAATGGACGAGGAAGGTAATGAGTTAATTCTACCCAAATCAGAACAAATTCCGCAAGACTTCTTTCGCAAAGGCGAAACCGTTCGTGCTGTAGTAGCAAGAGTTGATTTAAAAAACAATTCACCCGTTATCATTCTTTCTCGCACCAGCCCGTTGTTTTTGGCTAAATTGTTAGAGATAGAAGTACCGGAAATTTTTGATGGATTAATTTCTATTAAAAAAATTGTTCGTGAACCGGGTGAAAGAGCCAAAGTAGCTGTTGAATCATACGACGATAGAATTGATCCGGTTGGTGCTTGTGTGGGTATGAAAGGTAGCCGTATTCATGGCATAGTTCGCGAATTAAAAAATGAAAATATTGACGTAATTAATTACACCAACAATATTCAATTATTAATTCAACGCTCTTTAACACCTGCTAAAATCAGCTTCATGAACATTGACTCTGAAAAGAAACAAGCCGATGTTTATTTGAAGGCCGATCAGGTTTCACTAGCCATAGGTCGCAGAGGCGTGAATATTAAATTAGCATCTGAACTTACCGGTTACACTTTGGATGTATTTAGAGAAGATGAAGAAAAAACTGATGAGTTTGATATTGACTTGGAAGAATTTAGCGATGAAATTGAACCTTGGGTAATTGAAGCATTTAAAAAAGTTGGATGCGACACTGCCCGCAGCGTGCTTAACCTAAGCAATGATGAATTGGAAAGAAGAACCGACTTGGAAAAAGAAACCATTGAAGAAGTTAGACAAATTTTGCAAGCTGAATTCGATAATGAATAAAAGCATAAACAACCCCATTTATGCCAACAAACAAAGTTTAAATAAAAACAAGGGGTATTTTAAAGCAATATATTAGGCTATAAACAGTCTTATGTATACATTTGAGCGTTGCCTTTAAACGAAGGGAACAGATGGATTAAATAAAACGGAATGTCAGAACTGAAATTACCAAGATTATTAGCAGCCGCAAAAGAGTTTAATGTTGGCCAAGAAACCATTATTGAATTTTTAGGCAAGAAAGGTTTTAATAAAGATGAATTAAAACCTACAGCCAAACTTACAGCCGAAATGTACCTAGCGCTTCAGGCAGAATTTCAAAGTGATAAACAGGCTAAAAACAAAGCCGATCAGGTTGAAATTCCAAAAATTGTACCACCTGATGCCCGTAAAAGAAAGGATAAAGAAGAAGAAGAAGCTACTGCTAAAAAAGAGGATAAAAAAGCCCCAAAAGAAGAGATAAAAGAAATAGTACAAGAACCGGAAATGATAGCAGCAACAAATGAACCAACTGCTATTATTGAAAAAGAAGATCAGGCTATTGCACAACAACCCAATGACATTACCGAACCTACTGTTGCAGAGAAATTTGTTGAGCCCGAAAATACAACACCTCCTGCAACTCCTGCTGAACCTGAGTTTATTAAACTAGAAGTTCCGGAAATTGAAGGACCAAAAATAATTGCCAAAATTGATATTGATGCCATAGAAAATTCAACTCGTCCTAAAAAACAGGTTAAGAAAAAAGAAGAACCAACGGCAGCAAAATTAGAAGATGAAAACGGCCCTTCTACAACAGCAACACCGGCACCCGAAGTGGTAGCACCTGCGGCTGAAACTACACCGGAAAACACTCCATCCAACATTGAACCTCAGGAATTGCATACAGAAACTTTACCGGAAAGCATTACCCAA
Organism: Hydrotalea sp.; assembly: GCF_049968455.1. Classification (NCBI taxonomy): domain Bacteria; kingdom Pseudomonadati; phylum Bacteroidota; class Chitinophagia; order Chitinophagales; family Chitinophagaceae; genus Hydrotalea; species Hydrotalea sp. The sequence continues at coordinate 49,159 of NZ_JBMFQT010000012.1, forward strand.
CAAGATAATGGCAACCCAATTATAGAAAATATTGAAGTTGAAAAGTTAACCGGGCCTAAAATATTAGGTAAAATTCAATTGCCCATTGACAGCGATACAAGACCGAAACCAACTTCTCGCGAAGAAAACCGCAAACAACGCAAACGCATCCCTTTAAATAAGGTAGGTGGTAATCAACCTGGCGGTCAGTTTAACCGTGAACCGAAGGCCGGCAATCCACAACAACGCCATGGTAACAATGCACCCGGAGGTAATGCTCCGCTTACCGGTCCTAACAGACCCGTACAGCCTGCCAATAACCGCAATAACCAACAGCAAAGTGGCCAAGGCCAACATGCAGGGGGCAACCGAAATAATTTCCGCAATGCGCCACATCCAAAACATGGTGGTCGCGATCATAGAAAAGAAGAGAAAGAAATTGACGCAAAAGATATTCAGGAAAAAATAAAGGAAACACAAGCCAAATTGGCCGGAGCCGGTGGCAGAGGCAAAAGTTTAAAAGCCAAATACCGCCGTGCTAAACGCGATGAAGTAGCCGAATCAATGGGCGAAGCCACTGAAAACAACAAGTTACAGGTTACTGAATTTATTAGCGTAAGCGAATTGGCCAACTTAATGGATGTAAGTTTTGCCGATGTAATTGCTAAGTGTATGAACTTAGGCATCATGGTATCTATAAACCAACGCCTTGATGCGGAAGTAATTGAATTAGTAGCCAGTGAGTTTGGATATGAAGTTGAATTTATTGGTGTGGATGATGTAGAGGAACTAAATGAAGAAGAGGAAGAAGAAGATAGTCAAAACATGGAAAGCCGCCCACCCATTGTTACTATAATGGGACACGTTGACCATGGTAAGACTTCTTTACTAGACTATATTAGAAATGCCAACGTAGTGGCAGGTGAGGCCGGAGGTATTACTCAACACATTGGTGCTTATGAAGTTACTTTGCCTGAAAGTGGAAAACATATTACCTTCTTAGATACTCCAGGTCACGAAGCTTTTACAGCCATGCGTGCTCGTGGTGCAAAAGTTACCGATATAGCGGTAATTGTAATTGCTGCAGATGATGCAGTGATGCCTCAAACCAAAGAAGCAATAAGCCACGCACAAGCGGCAAACGTACCCATGATATTTGCTATTAATAAAGTTGATAAAGAAGGCGCTAACCCTCAAAAAATTTATGAGCAACTATCGCAAATGAATATTTTGGTGGAAGAATGGGGTGGTAAATATCAAAGCCAAGAAATAAGTGCCAAACAAGGATTGAATGTTAATTTATTACTTGAAAAAATATTGCTGGAAGCTGAACTGCTCGACTTAAAAGCTAATCCTAAAAAAGAAGCATCCGGTTCAATTATTGAAGCCACTTTGGATAAAGGCCGTGGTTATGTTGCCACTATTTTAGTACAAAATGGAACTTTAAGACAAGGTGATATTATTGTAAGTGCACAATACCATGGACGCGTAAAGGCTATGTTTAATGAACGCAATCAGCGAATAAATGAAGCCCCTCCTTCTACTCCCGCAGTAATATTGGGATTGAATGGTGCACCGCAAGCCGGCGAAAAATTCAAGGTATACCAAGATGAATCTGAAGCAAAAGAAGCAGCTAATAAACGAGCTCAATTAATGCGTGAACAAGGATTAAGAACGCGTAAACACATCACTTTAGATGAAATTGGCCGCCGCCTTGCATTAGGAAATTTCAAAGAACTTAACATTATTATTAAAGGTGACGTGGATGGTTCAATAGAGGCGTTAAGCGATTCATTACAAAAACTATCTACTGATGAAATTGCTGTAAATGTGGTTCACAAAGCAGTAGGACAAATTTCTGAAAGTGATGTACTATTGGCTACCGCTTCCGATGCTATTTTAATTGGCTTCAATGTTCGCCCATCAGCACAAGCAGCTAGATTAGCTCAGAACGAAGGCGTTGAAATAAAAATGTACTCTATTATTTACAATGCCATTGAGGAAGTTAAAAGCGCTATGGAAGGTATGCTGGAGCCTAAAATTCAGGAAAAAGAGGTGGCTACGGTTGAAGTACGTGAAGTATTTAAATTCGATAAAGCAACCGTTGCTGGCTGTTTTGTAGTAGAAGGCCGCATAAAACGCGATGCTAAAATACGCTTGTTTAGAGATGGTATTCTTATTTACCCACGCCAAGAAGGAGCTTTTGCAGAATTAGGAAGTTTAAAACGCTATAAAGATGATGTAAAAGAAGTACCCTCAAACATGGAATGCGGTTTAACCATTAAAAACTACGCCGATTTGGCAGTTGGAGACACCATAGTAGCTTACGAAGAATTAGAAATTAAACGTACACTATAAATAAACCCAAATAAAAAATTTGCTTCAGAATAGGTTATTGAACACCCCCCCTGAAGCAAATTTTTTTGTTAAAAGCTTATTCGGCTTAAAGTTTGCAAAAGTTTAGAAGTACATTTGAAATACTTTTTTGTAAAAAGTGATTGGGCCTTTAAAAGGAATTTCCTTCGGCTTTATTGCAGATTACAAGCATATTTAACTTATGAAACATTTTTTAATTTTTAGTTTGATTGTATGCACATCCTTAACCGCATTAAACGCACAGGTTCAAAAGGTTGTAGCAGATAAAATTGTGGCGCAAGTAGGCGATAAAATTATTTTACGCTCTGATGTGATGAATGCTATTTCCGATGCCAAAAGACAAGGACAAGAGGCTTCCTTACCTCCTCATCCGGAATGCGCATTTTTAGAAGCACAACTTATACAAAAAGCATTGGTTTTGCAAGCAGAAAAAGACTCACTGACTGTATCAGATGAAGATTTGGATGCTGCATTGGATAACCAAATTAGAGGCTTTATCCGCGAATATGGTTCTAAAGAAGTATTGGAAGAAATCGCCGGTAAAACCATTTATCAAATTAAAGAAGATTTTAGACCTGCTTTCCGCGATCGTAAATTGGCCGACCAAATGCGCAACAAAATTTTGGATAACGTAAAAGTTACTCCTAATGAAGTAAAAGCCTATTTCGATAAAATTCCAAAAGATAGCTTACCCTTCTTTGAAAGCGAAATAGAAGTTAGCCAGATTCTAATTCAACCTAAAGCCAATAAGGAGGTGGAAGATTATGTATCGAAAGATTTATATAGTTATAAAAATCAGGTAGAAACCGGTCAAAAACGATTTGATCAATTGGCTAAATTATACTCCGACGACGTAGAAACAGAAAAACAAGGTGGCTTATTACATTTAAATAGAAACGATAAATTCTGGGACCCAACATTCCTTTCAACTGTATTTAAACTGAAAGAAGGACAAATTTCTCCGGTTATCAAATCAAAATTTGGATTACACATTATTCAGTTGGTTAGCCGTTCTGGTGATGATGCAGTAGTTCGCCATATTTTAAAAATTCCTCCAGTTACACAAACCGAAATTAATTTAGCGGTAGACAAATTAGATTCTATTAGAAATTTAATAGAAACCAAACAAATTACTTTTGGTGAAGCTGTTAACCGCTTTAGCGATGACGAAAATAGCAAATTCACCGGTGGCCAAATTCAAGGAAGAGATGGAAGCTCATACATTACCATTGACCAATTACCTGACAAAGAACTCATTCCTTTACTTAAAAATTTGAAACCAGGCGACATTTCTAAACCACAAGTATACACAGATGATAGAGGTAGAAAAATGGTACGTTTGGTATATTTAAAAACTAGAACTGAACCGCATCGTGAAAATTTAAAGGAAGACTATAATAAAATTGCGCAACAAGCCCTTGAAGATAAAAAACAACAAAAATTGGAACAATGGTTCAATGATCATTTACCTTCATTCTATATTACCATTGATAAAGAATTTAAAGGCTGCAAATCACTAGATGAATGGTGGAAATATGCTGCTAAAAATTAAATCCGTATTGTTATTTTAAAAAGCCCCTCATTCTAAGAAATAGGGGCTTTTTTATTGCATTAACTAACCGTTTTACCTTAAAAAATATTATTTCATTGGCACGGAAAAGGTATACCATGCTTTATTTAGCTAACACATCACCCTACTAAAACATTCCTTATCCGCTTATTAATGAAAAAGAAAAAGGCCAAACAAATAGATAAAATTTTAAATAAAAAATAGGTAAATAAATATTCCCTGTCAAAACTTTATAAGAGCATCAGGCTGTACTTTTGTGGCTGCATAAAATATTATTTTGTGCTTATTGCTTAATACAATTTTTTTTAAACTTTTCATCATGCAGCAGTCAATTGTATCAGGTTCGCCCGGCTTTAGGTTTAAAGAAGCTATGCAAAACGAAAAACCGCTTCAAATTGTAGGCACCATTAATGCTAACCATGCTTTATTGGCTACCCAAAGCGGATTTAAAGCTATTTATTTGTCAGGTGGTGGTGTAGCAGCCGGTTCTTTGGGTATTCCCGATTTAGGCATTACTACATTAGAAGATGTTTTAATTGATATAAACAGAATAACCAATGTTACCAATACACCATTATTAGTAGATGTTGATACAGGATTTGGATCATCTGCTTTTAATATTGCACGAACAGTGAAATCGCTTATAAAAGCAGGAGCCGCTGCATTGCATATTGAAGACCAGGTAGGTGCTAAACGTTGCGGACACAGACCCGGTAAAGAAGTGGTGAGTAAAGAAGAAATGGTTGACCGTATAAAGGCTGCAGTGGATGCAAAAACCGATGAACACTTTGTAATTGGTGCCCGTACAGATGCTTTAGCCAATGAAGGCTTAGAAAAAACTTTAGAAAGAGCTGTTGCTTATAAAGAAGCAGGGGCCGATTTTATTTTTGCCGAAGCAATAACGAATGTTAGTTATTATCAGAAATTTGTTGATGCAACCGGTATTCCGGTATTAGCCAATATGACAGAGTTTGGAATGACACCATTATATACAGTACAGGAATTGCGTGATGCCGGCGTTGGATTGGTATTGTATCCGTTATCTGCATTTAGAGCTGCTAATAAAGCAGCTTTAAACGTATACCAACATATTCGTACCGATGGCACACAGAAAAATGTTTTAGATACCATGCAAACCCGAGATGAACTGTATAAAAGCATTGGCTATTATGAATATGAACAAAAAATTGATAACCTTTTTAAAAAAAATAAACAATGACAGACAATACAACACCTACACCAAAACCCAAAAAAAGCGTAGCGCTTTCTGGTATTGTTGCCGGTAATACGGCTCTTTGCACAGTTGGTAAAAGTGGAAACGATCTGCATTACCGTGGCTATAATATTCTTGACTTAGCCGAAAAAGCAGAATTCGAAGAAGTAGCTTATTTGCTGATTTATGGTGAATTACCAAATAAAGCACAATTGGCCGCCTATAAAATTAAATTAAAATCGTTAAGAGGTTTACCTGTAGTTGTAAAACAAATATTGCAACAAATTCCTGCGTCTTCACACCCAATGGATGTATTACGAACAGCCGTGTCCGTTATGGGAACCGTATTACCCGAAAAAGAAGACCACAACGTAGCAGGCGCAAAAGATATTGCTGATAAATTGCTAGCATCACTTAGCTCTGCATTATTATACTGGTACCACTTTTCACACAACGGTAAACAAATTGATGTAGAAACAGATGATGATAGCATCGGTGCACATTTTTTACATTTATTACATGGCAAAAAACCAAGTAAATATTGGGAAAGAGCAATGCATACTTCATTAATTTTATATGCCGAACACGAATTCAATGCATCTACTTTTACCGGACGCGTAATTGCTGGAACTGCCTCTGATTTTTATTCGGCCATTACAGGAGCCATTGGCGCATTACGTGGACCCAAACATGGTGGTGCGAATGAAGTAGCTTATGATATTCAAAGCCGCTATTCATCAGCCGATGAAGCAGAACAAGACATAAAAAAAAGATTGGAAAATAAAGAAGTGATTATTGGCTTTGGCCACCCTGTTTACACCATTTCCGACCCGCGCAATGTGGTGATTAAAAAAATTGCACACGACCTTTCAAAAGAAGCCAATGACATGCAGCTATATCAGGTTGCTGAACGCATTGAAACCATAATGTGGAATGAGAAAAAAATGTTCCCCAATCTCGATTGGTTTTCTGCAGTATCTTATCATTTAATGGGCGTACCTACTGCCATGTTTACCCCTTTGTTCGTTGTTGCAAGAGTTACCGGTTGGAGCGCACATATTATTGAACAAAGGCAAGATGGAAAAATCATTCGTCCAAGTGCCAATTATACAGGCCCTGAAAACAGAGATTTTGTAACCATAGAAAAACGTTAATCCTATTCGTAATAAATAAAATAATTATAGAATGTCACAACATATTAGTAATGAACGTCCGCAACCTGATAAGGTATTAACCGATATAGTAGATTATGTATTGAATTATGAAATTAAAAATGAGCTTGCTTGGAAAACTGCTCATTATTGTTTACTAGATACTTTAGGTTGTGGATTTGAAGCACTTACTTATCCTGCCTGTACTAAACTATTAGGCCCTATTGTACATGGTACAATTGTACCCAACGGTGCAAAAGTTCCGGGAACTCAATTTCAATTAGATCCGGTTCAAGCAGCATTTAATATTGGTGCCATGATACGTTGGCTCGATTTTAATGATACCTGGCTAGCTGCAGAATGGGGACACCCATCTGATAATTTAGGAGGTATTTTGGCAACAGCCGATTGGCTTTCTCGCACTTATGTTGCAGCAGGTAAACCTGCTTTATTAATGAAAGATGTATTGGATGCCATGATTAGAGCCCACGAAATTCAGGGAGTTTTGGCGTTAGAAAATTCTTTCAACAAAGTAGGCTTAGATCATGTTTTATTGGTGAAAGTGGCTTCTACTGCTGTAGTGGGTAAACTTATTGGTTTAACTCGTGATGAATTAATCAACGCCATTTCCAATGCATTTCTCGATGGTCATTCTTTACGCACCTATCGCCATGCTCCCAATACCGGAAGTCGTAAATCATGGGCAGCCGGTGACGCTACGTCAAGGGCTGTACGTTTGGCACTAATTGCTAAAACGGGAGAAATGGGATATCCTTCTGTACTTACCGCGCCCAAATGGGGTTTTTATGACGTTCTATTCAAAGGAAATACATTCCAATTTCAACGCGACTATGGTTCTTATGTAATGGAAAATGTTTTATTTAAAATATCATTTCCTGCTGAATTCCATTCCCAAACTGCGGTTGAAGCGGCAATGACTATTCACAAACAGTTAAACGCAATGGGCAAATCATCCAATGATATAAAACAAATAACAATTCGTACACATGAAGCTGCCATTCGCATTATTGATAAAAAAGGCCCATTGAATAATCCGGCCGATCGAGACCACTGTATTCAGTACATGGTTGCCATTCCACTTATTTTTGGCCGCCTAACAGCTGCCGATTATGAAGACAATGTAGCTGCTGATAGCAGAATTGATGCTTTGCGCGAAAAAATTACTTGTGTTGAAGATCCTCAATTTACTAAAGACTACCACGATCCGGAAAAACGGTCAATTGCAAATGCACTTAGAGTTGAATTAAATGATGGAACCAAATTAAATGAAGTTGTGGTAGAATACCCCATAGGCCATAAGCGCAGAAGAGAAGAAGGTATTCCTGAATTATTGAAAAAGTTTAAAATTAATTTGGCACGCAAATTCCCTGAGAAACAACAGCAAAACATTTTGAACATTGCATTAAACTACAACACGCTTATCAATACCCACGTAAATGAGTTTGTTGATTTAATGGTGATATAGTTTAGTGCAGTAAACAAACAGCATGAATCATTTTTGCTGTATTTGTTTTGTTGAAAATATAAAGAGGCTGTATAAACTATATACAGCCTCTTTTTTTACTTGAAATATTTTGATTTAAACAGCACAGTAAAATGCTGAATATACAAGTGTGTTACCGTTGTTTATATTGATTAAATAAACTAAGCGGGTTCTGCCTCTTTCAATAATTGCAAATGTGCTTGAAAAAGATTATTGAGTAGGTTTTCTGAGCTTTGTTCACTTCCAATTAAATCTTGTAAGCTCACTTTATCTAATAATTGATCAATTGAAAACTGTACCATTTGCCACAATGAACGAACAGAACAATCAACCGAATTATTACAAAAGCGCATGGCACCACTATAGTCGCCACAAAACTCTTTTGAAAATAAGGCACCCCCCAGGGATTTAAGTACCTGGTTAACATTAATTTCTTTAGCAGGTCGTGCTAACACATAGCCACCTACGTTACCAGGTGTACTATTTATGTAACCGGCTTTCCGTAACAAACGGGTTAGCTTTGCTATATATGCTTTCGTTAAGCCTTCTGCCTGGCTTAACGCAAGAATGCTTAGGCCCTCATTGTCTTTGCAACGGGCAATACGTATTAATATTCTTAAACCATATTCTTCCTGTGCGGTTATTTTCATGTTGATTGATTGATTTAATTTTTCAATTAACAGAATACTTTTATGGCTAAATAATCAAAATTATAAGAAACCCAGTGTTAATTGGGCTGCTTCGCTCATCATGCTTTTATCCCATGGTGGATTCCAAACCACAGAAACATGTACATCATTTACACCCTCAATTGCTCTCACTTTTTGGTCAACTTCAATAGGCAATTCCTGTGCAGCAGGGCAACTTGGTGCTGTTAATGTCATTACAATTTGAACATTATTAATCGGCAATACTTTCACCTCATAAATCAATCCCAGCTCATATATATCCACCGGAATTTCCGGATCATAAATTTGATGGAGTACTTCAATTACTTTTTCCCGCAATACTTCAGGTTCCATGTGTATACAATTTTAAGAATGTATAGATTGAAAAGCCAAAGCATAATTTTTCATTTGCTGAATCATAGCCCTTAACCCGTTTGAACGAGTTTGTGCCAAATGCGACATCATACCAATATCTTGCAAAAAGCCCAACTTAGCTTGTAAAATTTCATCAGGTGTAAGTCCCGATAATACTTTAATTAACAAGCTTACCAAACCTTTTACAATAACGGCATCACTATCCGCTTTAAAATACACTTTACCATTTTCAAAGTTGGCCACTAACCAAACAGTTGACTGACAACCTTTAATTATATTTTCTTCCAGTTTGTATTTTGAATCAAGGGGTGGCAGTTGTTTACCTAACTCTATAATATATTCATATTTTTCTTCCCAGCTGTCTAACAACGAAAAAGCTTCAACAATCTCTGCTTCTCTGGCCGCTATGGTATTGGATTCACTCATACTATAAAAGCATTTTTTTTGATTTTTCAATTCCTTTTACTAAAGCATCCACTTCTTCAAAAGTATTATACATGGCAAATGAAGCACGAACCGTGCCGGGTATCCCAAATCGATGCATTAATGGTTGTGTACAATGATGACCAGTACGAACTGCAATTGCCTGATTATCTAATAAAACCCCCATATCCTGTGGGTGTATATTTTTTATCAAAAATGATATTACGCCGGTTTTATTTTTGGCAGTGCCATAAATATGTAAAGCATCTATTTGCAACAACTTATCGGTGGCATAAGCCAATAAAGCATTTTCGTGCGCTTGAATTTTTTCAATACCGGTTTGCTGCATAAAATCAATAGCGGCTTTCAAAGCAACGGTGTCAGCAATATTAGGCGTACCGGCCTCATATTTGTAGGGCAGAACAGCATAAGTAGTTTTTTCAAAACTCACTTCCTTAATCATTTCCCCACCGCCCATAAAAACCGGCATGCTTTCAAGTAATGCTTGTTTGCCGTATAGTACACCCACTCCGGTTGGCCCGTAAATTTTATGGCCTGAAAAAGCATAGAAATCGCAATTTAGATGCTGCACCTGAATATTTAAGTGAACAGTTGCTTGTGCACCATCAACTAACACCAATGCACCTACGTTATGTGCCATAGTTATAATATCGCTTATGGGATTTATAGTACCTAAGCTATTAGACACATAAGTAATTGCTACCAGTTTTGTTTTAGGCGATAACAGCTTTTCAAATTCTTCCATAATTAGTTCACCGGCATCATTTACGGGAACTACTTTTAAAACAGCTTTTTTTTCAGCACATAAAATTTGCCATGGAACAATATTAGAGTGGTGTTCCATAGCAGAAATTATTATTTCATCTCCTTCATGTATATTTTGCTTACCCCAAGTATTGGCAACCAAATTAATTGACTCAGTTGTGCCACGGGTAAAAATAATTTCCTCGGGTGCTGCTGCACCAATAAAAGATTGAACCGCTAAACGGGTAGCTTCATAAGCTGTGGTAGCTTCTTCAGCCAAAGTGTGTATGCCACGATGTATGTTGGCATTTGTATTCACATAAAAATCGCGCAAAGCATTAATTACTGGCCAAGGCTTTTGTGTAGTTGCCGCATTATCTAAATAAACGATGGGCTTATTGTTTATAGTACGCTGTAATAAAGGAAATTGTGAACGAACTTCACTTACAGGTAAAGTATTTAATATTGCACTTGCGGTTTCCATAATCATATTAACTGGTTTGCACAGCCAGCCTGTTTACAATAATATCTTCAATATGCTCACGCAATGATTCAATGTTTATTTTATCAATTACATCATTGGCAAATGCCAACAACAACATGGCTTTTGCCTGTGCGGTATCAATTCCACGTGAACGTAAATAAAATAAAGCTTCCTCATCTAATCTTCCCACAGTACATCCGTGTGAACATTTTACATCATCAGCAAAAATTTCTAATTGTGGCTTAGTGTTTACCGAAGCATAATCACTTAGCAAAATATTTTTATTACTCTGGTAAGCATTGGTTTTTTGTGCCTGAGGTCTTACATATATTTTACCACTAAAGACACCGGTACTGTTACCGTCTAAAATTCCTTTATATAATTCGTTACTAAAACAGTTAGGCTCACGGTTATCTACCAAGGTATGATTGTCGGCATGTGTACTTCCATTTAACAAATACAAACCATACATGTGCGCTTCATTACCGGCTTTTTCCATTATAATATTGGTATTATTACGCAACATACCCCCGGTTAATGTAGCTACTACCGTGTGTACAAAGCTTTTACCAATTTGACGAATATGTGTGGTATTTACTTGATTAGCATTAGCAACATCTGCCTGCAACTTGTAATATTCAAAATTTGCATTTTCAGCCACTACTACTTCCATTACTTCATTAATAAAACTATCTGCATTACCGATGGTAGCATAATGTTCAACAATTTTCAATGAAGCAGATTCAGAAACATATACCAAACTACGCGGTTGTGCTAAAACCGGATTTACTTGTGTGTTACACAAATGATAAACATAAAATGGTAAATCTATTTGTGTATTTTTAGGAACATACACAAACACACCACCATTGATAAAACTGGTATTTAAAGCATGTACACCATCTTTAATATACAAACTGCTTTTACCTAAATGTGCTTTTACCAACTCGGCATATGCTGTATCAGACAGTGCTTTTTGCAACGGCAGCACCAGCAACTCTTTTGAGCGAATGTTTGAAAGTGAAGCATTATAAATACCATTTACAAATATCAACTCATTAACTTCGTTACTATTAGGCAAACGTATCTGTTGCAAAAATTGCTGTTCAATTGAAACAGTATTTTCACTTAATTCGAAGGGCTTTTTGAACAACTGGCTAACAGGTGTATAACGCCATTCTTCATTTTTATAAGAAGGAATACCATTTACCTGAAAATTTTCAAATGCCTTTAAACGAATTTCGTTTAGTACAGCATCTGCTTGCTGCGTTTGCAATGCACTAAACTTTTCCTGTATATATGCCGATTCTGAAATTGCCATATTCTTTTAAAAATTTAAAATCAATGTTATTGAGCGGTAGCACCGAATGCTTCTTTTATGTAATCGTATCCTTGGTCTTCTAAGGTAAGTGCCAAATCTTTGGTACCCGATTTCACTATGCGTCCATTATACAATACGTGTACAAAGTCAGGCTGTAAATAATCCAACAAACGCTGGTAGTGGGTAATAACAATAATGGCATTTTCGCTGCTACGTAATTTATTAACACCGCTGGCAACAATACGTAAAGCATCAATATCCAAACCCGAATCGGTTTCATCTAATATAGTTAATTTGGGTTCGAGCATGGCCATTTGAAAAATTTCATTTTTCTTTTTTTCACCACCCGAAAAACCTTCATTCACTGAACGGGTAAGTAAGGCTTTATCTATTTCAACCAACTGCATTTTCTCTTTCATCAATTTCAAAAAAGAAACAGCATCCAAAGGTTCTAAACCATGGTATTTTCTTTTTTCATTCACTGCTGTTTTAATAAAATTGGTAGTGCTTACACCGGGAATTTCAACAGGGTATTGAAAAGCCAAAAACAAACCTTCGCGGGCTCTATCTTCGGGCGATAGGTCTAACATATTTTTTCCCAAAAAAGTAATAGAACCATCCGTTACTTCATATTCTTCCCTACCGGCTAAAACTGATGCCAAAGTACTTTTTCCGGAACCATTGGGACCCATAATAGCGTGTACTTCACCGGCTTTAACTTCCAAATTAATTCCCTTTAAAATTTCTTTTCCTTCAATAGCAGCATGAATGTTGTGAATAGATAACATATTAATAAAATATAATTAATGAAAAATTTAATTTAACCTACACTTCCCTCCAAACTAATAGCTAAAAGTTTTTGTGCTTCCACAGCAAATTCCATGGGCAACTGGTTCATTACCTCTTTGGCAAAACCGGTAACAATTAATGCAACAGCAGCTTCCGTGTCAATACCACGTTGGCGGCAATAAAACAATTGATCTTCACCGATTTTAGAAGTAGTGGCTTCATGTTCAATAATAGCAGAGGGATGAGAAGCCTCTATGTATGGGAAAGTATGGGCACCACATTTATCGCCCAATAACAAGGAGTCGCATTGTGAAAAGTTACGAGCATTGATTGCATTTTTAGCCACTTTTACCAAGCCACGATAACTATTTTGACTTTTGCCTGCAGAAATCCCTTTAGATACAATTCGGCTGCGGGTATTTTTTCCAATGTGAATCATCTTGGTACCGGTATCGGCTTGCTGTAAATGATTGGTAAGCGCAACTGAATAAAATTCCCCAACAGAATAATCACCTTTTAAAATTACGCTTGGGTATTTCCAGGTAATGGCAGAACCGGTTTCCACTTGCGACCACGAAATTTTTGAACGTTCGCCTAAACAAATACCCCGTTTGGTAACAAAATTATAAATACCTCCTTCTCCGTTAGCATCACCAGGATACCAGTTTTGCACCGTTGAATATTTAATTTCTGCATCCTTATGTGCCACCAATTCTACTACTGCAGCGTGCAATTGGTTTTCATCACGTTTGGGCGCTGTACAACCTTCCAAATAACTTACATAGGCGCCTTCTTCTGCAACAATTAAAGTACGCTCAAATTGTCCGGTATTTTCAGCATTAATACGGAAATAAGTAGATAGCTCCATTGGGCAACGTACCCCCTTGGGTATGTAACAAAATGAGCCATCAGAAAAAACGGCACTATTTAAAGCAGAAAAGTAATTATCAGTCATAGGTACTACCGAACCCAAATACTTTTGTATCAAATCGGGATGATTTTGAATAGCCTCACTCATGGAGCAGAAAATAATACCTACTTCTGCAAGCTGTTGTTTAAATGAAGTAGCTACCGAAACGCTATCCATTACCACATCAACCGCCACACCGGTTAGCCTTTTTTGCTCAGCAAGAGAAATACCCAACTTTTCAAAAGTTTTCAAAAGCTCTGGGTCAACTTCATCTAAACTATTTAAAGCCTGCTTTTTTTTGGGAGCGGCATAGTAAATTATGTCCTGAAAATTAATAGGCGGATATTTAATATTGGCCCAGTCGGGTGATTCCATTTTTAACCAATGAGCATATGCTTTAAGGCGCCAATTTAACATCCATTCCGGCTCGTTTTTCTTTTGCGAAATAAGCCTTACAATATCTTCATTTAAACCTTTGGGAACCGTTTCCGTTTCAATGTTTGTAACAAATCCATACTTGTATTCAGAACCTATGGCCTGCTCCAGCACATCAATTTCTTCTTTCATTCTGCTTATTTTTTCGTGAAATGCAATTCAAATTCAGCTACAAAGGTAACTGCTTTTTTCTGTTTGTACAAAATAGTATAAACAGAATGTCGATTTTTCCGCTTGTCGTAACTACCCATTGCAGACCAAAATTTATACCCCTTTAAAAAATTTGAAAAATTACATGTATGTACATACATTTGTGTTGTGAAACTAGAACAAGCCATACAAAGTGAAAATTTTAAAAGCGAAGTGCATAAGGCAACATTAAATATTTTATACACTGCCTGGTGGCTTAAAACCAAAGGAGCAGCGATTTTAAAACAATACGGAATTACCCAAGAACAATTTAATGTTTTAAGAATTTTAAAGGGTAAACACCCGAAGTCCATGTGTGTTCGCGACATTGCTGGGCGAATGATAGAAAAAAATTCGAACGTACCAAGAATTGTTGACCGCTTGGAACTTAAAAAATTGGTAGAACGCAACCAGTCGCAAATTGACAAAAGGGAAACTGTTATTCATTTAACACCCTTAGGTATTGATTTATTGGAAAGAAGCAGGCAAGCAATGGATGCATATCATGAAGCTGAAATTTTATTGAGCACTGAAGAGGCTCAACAACTAAATGCACTGCTGGAAAAAATAAGATTGAAAGAAAAATAATTTTTTTAACTAAATATATGTATATACACCGATAATCTAAATAATATTTCATGAATACAATAATACATACAGCAAATTCAAGAGGCATAGCCCAACATGGCTGGTTGTATAGCCGCCATACTTTTAGTTTTGCTGATTATTACAACCCTGAAAGAATGCACTTTGGTGCATTGAGGGTATTGAATGATGATACAGTTGCACCCGGAATGGGCTTTTCTGCTCACCCTCACCGAAATATGGAAATTATTTCCATTCCACTTTCTGGCGACTTGCACCACAAAGACAATACCGGACGCGATGCTATAATTAAAGAAAACGATATACAAATTATGAGTGCAGGCAGCGGTATTGTGCACAGTGAAACCAATGCTAACCACAACAGGCAAGTAAAATTTTTGCAAATATGGGTTTTACCCAAAGAATTAAATATAACTCCCCGCTATCAGCAAATAACACTGAATAGTGACAGTTTAAAAAATCAATTAGTTACTATTGTTGCACCCGATAATGACAAAGCTTTATGGATTAACCAGGATGCATGGTTCAGTTTAGGCAAATTTGATGCTACAACTAACATAAATTATCAACTTCACCAACCTGGTAATGGTGTTTATGTTTTTGTTATTGAAGGAAGTGCAACAATCAATAACACTACTTTAAATAACCGTGATGCCATGGGCATTACTGAAGCTTCTGAAATACCCATTCAAATAGAAGCAGGCTCGCATATTTTATTAATGGAAGTACCCATGATAACTGAATAAAACGAAAAAAATGTCAATAAAAAAAATACAAAGCATCATAGCAGGTTCACCCACTAAAGTGGGCAGTATTGATGTGCAGGAATTATTACCATATGAGCAAGGCTTTTATGACCCATTTTTGGTTTTTCACCATGGCATAGCCAAAGCCGATCCCAATATTCCCACACATATACAAGGTGTTGGCCCTCACCCCCACCGCGGATTTTCAGCCATCAGCTTTATTTATAAAGGAGGGGTCCATCATCAAGATAGCAGGGGCAATAACCACATTGTTTATGAAGGTGGAACACAATGGATTCATGCCGGAATGGGCATTATTCACAGCGAACGTGTACCCGCTAACATTTTTGAACATGGAGGTGTACAAGAATTATTGCAAGTTTGGGTAAATACCCCGGCCGCTCATAAAATGGACCAACCGCATTATTATCCCGCTACAAAGGCCGATACCCCAACTATTACAACAGAAGACGGATTGGTAGAGATTTTAGTGCCTGCCGGTGAGCTGGAGGGTAAAAAGGGTATTATTCCAACATTTACGCCGGTAAATACTTTTATGGTAAACATAAAAGCAGGTGGAAAATATACTTTCCACATTCCTGCTAAACACCAATCACTTGTTTACGTTTTAAATGGGCGTGTTGTTTACAACAATGAAACTACAATCAATAAAAAGCATATGGCTTTATTGGAAAAGCAAGGCAACGAGTTTACAATTGAAGCTCTAGAAAATAGTGCATTATTCATTGGTAGTGGCGAGCCTTTAAATGAGCCCATTTACGCTCACGGACCATTTGTAATGAATAACCAAACAGAAATTTTACAAGCTTTTAAAGATTACCAGATGGGTAAAATGGGCGTATTAATTGAAGAAGCAAATTAAACTAAACAAATATTCATTCAACATTAAAAACAAAAAAAATGGCAACTTACAAAATTGATGCTGCACACAGCGAAGTAGCTTTTAAAGTAAAACATTTAATGATTGCCAGTGTAACAGGGCAATTTAAAGAATTTGATGGATCAATGACAGCAGAAAAAGCTGATTTTACTGATGCATCTATTGATTTCGAAGCATTGGTAAATAGCATTACTACCGGTAATGATCAAAGAGATGGACATTTAAAAAGTGATGACTTTTTTGCTGCAGAAAAATACCCAAAGCTTACATTTAAAAGCACTGCTATTCAAAAATTAGATGAAGAAACTTACAATTTAACTGGTAACCTAACCATTAGAGATGTAACCAAACCCGTTACATTAAAAGTTACTTATGGCGGACAAATTATTGACCCATGGGGACAAACTAAATTAGGTTTTGAAATTGAAGGTAAAATCAACCGTAAAGATTTTGGTCTTACCTGGAGCGCAACTACCGAAACAGGGGGCATTGTTGTAAGTGATGAAGTAAAACTTCATTTAAATATTGAATTGACCAAGCAAGCATAGTTGTATTTTCAAGCGGGATGAAGGTATTTCAACCAAAAACCATCCCGCTTTTTCCCAAATTCAACAACACTTTAGGCAACTATTTTGTGCCTTTGGTGTTGTAAAATGAATATATTATAAACATGAATATTGAAATTATAGCAGGCAGCCCAAGAAAAAACAGCGTTACACAACGATTAGCTATTTTCTTAAAAAATTATTTAAGTACTCATACTGCACACCAAGTACAAATTATTGACGTTAAGGATTGGGAAATTGGTTTATTGCAACAAGTATTTACCATTGAAGAACACGCACCGGAACATTTAAAACCATTAGCCAAACGTATGTTTGCTGCCGATGCGTTTATTTTGGTTACACCGGAATACAATGGCAGTTATTCTGCAGCATTGCAAAATTTATTAGATCATTTTCCTAAGCAAACACATAAGCCATTTGGTATTGTAACGGCCTCAACAGGTGCGTTGGGTGGCATGCGTAGTGCACAGCAACTATTACTTTTAGTAGCCGCATTATTTGGTATTGCTTCACCCTATTTATTAGTAACTCCTTTTGTTGATCAAAAATTTAGTGCCGAAGGCGAAATATTAGACCCTGCATTCCAGAAAAATATTGACATTTTCATTAAGGAATTTCTTTGGTTAGCAGAAAGTTTGCATCCGGAACAGGTAACTTCCTATAATTAACCTTTCAATACAGTGGCGGAGTTGTAACTTCGCCACTTCTTTTTATACGCATTACATGAGCGACGAAATAAAACATGAATGTGGCTTGGCTTTTATTCGGTTGCGCAAGCCATTGCCTTATTATTTAGAAAAGTATGGTACGGCTTTGTATGGCCTTAATAAGTTGTACCTTTTAATGGAAAAGCAACATAACCGTGGACAAGATGGTTCCGGCATTGCTTCCGTAAAACTAAATGTACCCAATGGTTATGCATTTTTAAACAGAATGCGCAGTGCAATTCCCCAATCAATAGCCGAAATTTTTCAAAAAATAGGTTTAGAAGTTAAAGAACTTGAAAAATACCAGAAAGACATTAGTCAGCACCCCGAATTATTAAAAGGTCATTTGCCTATGCTGGGCGAATTAATGTTGGGGCATTTACGCTATGGCACACAGGGGAAAAACAATGTTGAATTTTGTCACCCGTTTATAAAACGCGATTTAATACCCGGTCGTAACCTGGCTTTGGCCGGCAACTTCAATTTGGTCAATACAGATGAACTATATCAATTACTAAACATTGAGCCCGGCGAATTTCAAAAGCAAAGCGATTTAGCGGCCATGATGGAAGTAGTGCATCATTTTTTAGTAAAAGAAGATGAAGCCAACCCCAATAATGCATCAATTGTAGATGTGCTGCAAAAAGCCACACCTTTATTTGATGGGGGTTATACCATTGGCGGCTTAACCGGTAATGGCAATAGTTTCGTAATGCGCGATGCACATGGCATAAGACCCGCTTATTATTTTGCCAATGATGAGTTTATTGTTGCTGCCAGTGAAAGAGCAGCCATTCGAACTACATTTAATGTTGGTGAAAATGAAGTAAAAGAATTAATGCCCGGTTGTGCTTTAATAGTAAACAACGAGGCAGCATTCCAAATTCACCAAATTTTACCTCCTAAAGAACGCCGTGCTTGTTCGTTTGAACGTATTTATTTTTCTCGCGGTAGCGATGAAAAAATTTACAGAGAAAGAATTGCTTTAGGTCACCATTTGAGTAAAACCGTTTTAGAAGCTATTGATTACAACTTAAAGCAAACCATTTTTTCCTATATACCCAATACTGCTGAAGTAGCCTTTTATGGTTTGGTAAAAGGCATGGAAGAATATTTAAACCAAATCAAAATACAACGCATTTTAAGCTGGGGTACCGATGTTACGGAAGAGAAGTTACAAGAAATGATTAACCGTAAAATTCGCCAGGAAAAAATAGCCATTAAAGATGTTAAGCTGCGCACCTTTATTACGGAAGACAATAACCGGAATGAAATGGTGCAACACGTTTACGATATTACTTACGGCACTGTTAAAAAAAATGAAGACTCCCTGGTTGTAATTGATGATAGCATTGTTAGAGGTACCACTTTAAAAGAAAGTATTATCCGTATGTTAGCCAGGTTGGAGCCTAAAAAAATTATTGTTGTTTCTTCAGCTCCACAAATTCGTTACCCTGATTGCTATGGCATTGACATGAGCAAAATGGGCGATTTTATTGCGTTTAAAGCAGCGCTTTCATTACACAAAAAAAGAGGTATTGAAAGCAATTTGATAGAATTATTCAATACCTGCAAAGAAATGGAAAGGAATAATCAATTGCATACTGAAAATATGGTTAGGCAGGTATATAAACCTTTCACAACAGAAGAAATATCAGCTGAAATTGCCCAATTAATTACACCTCCGGAATTAAACCTTTCGGTTGAAGTTATCTTTCAAACCATTGAAGATTTGCATCATTCATGCCCAACCAACACCGGCGATTGGTACTTTACCGGTAATTACCCAACCCCTGGTGGAAATAGGGTTTGCAATAGAGCATTTATGAATTATATGGAGGGTAAAAACATTCGAGGATACTAAACCACACCAATACTATGAAACAACTCATCATTGTAAGGCATGCAAAAACCAACATTGATGCCCCAACAGATTTTGAAAGAACATTAACCGAAAAAGGCCACAAAGAAGCGGATGAAATGGCGCAAAAATTGTTGCATGAAAATATTAAGCTCGACGCCATCATATCAAGTAATGCATTAAGGGCTTTAAGCACTGCAAAGCATTTTTTAAAGGCATATCAACACAATGGAATGTTGTTAAATCAATCCATCATTGAAGCACCAGAACTGTACAATGCTGATGTATCCACATTTTTTGAAGTAGTAGAAGGATTAGATGACAACATACAATCCATTGCACTTTTTTCACACAACACCGGCATCTCAGAGTTTGCATACAAATGTTCGAACTATAGAAATGACATTGTACCGTTACCAACATGTGGTATGGTAGGCATTCAAGTGAATACGAAAAGTTGGCAGCATTTTGGTACTGCAGCTAAGCAATTTTTGTTTTTTCTTGCCCCCCAAAAAAATTAAATATATTTTTTTTAGCATTCACCAAAAACACACCGGCAAAAATGCAAATGCCGGCCAATAACTTTATTAAGGTAAACTGTTCGCCCAATAACCAAACAGCAATTATAGCCGCAAATACCGGTTGTGTATATATATAACTACCGGTAGCCGATGCACCAATTTTAGAAATGCCATACACATTAAACAAGTAGGCTACAAAAGTTGCTCCAACACAAATTAATGTCAACATCAACCATTCAAATGCACCAAACAATTGCCAATTGGTTTTAAAAAAATCGTTCCAACAAAAAGGTATTAAAAAAATTGCTCCAAAAGTAAATACCCAACGCATTACATGCAATGGAGAATAATTTTGCATTAATGGTCTTACCCAAACCATATAAAAAGCATAAGAAATTGCATTAATCAGAATATACATGTCGCCTAACAAACTATCTTGCTTGTTAGGTGTATTTTGTTTTAATACTATCAACATGGCAGCGCCACCAACTCCTAAAATCAATCCTAAAATTTTAACAACAGTTACCCGTTCTTGCAATATCCAGGCAGCAATAAATGTAATGAATATTGGCGTTGCTAGTGCTAATAAAGAAGCATGAATGGAAGAAGTAAGTGATAACCCTTTTATAAAAAACAACTGATTAATTGTAACACCGGTTAGTCCGCATAACATAAACAAAGGCACATGCTTACGTTGAATACCTGCATTTCCTACAGGTTTAATAATGTATAACAACCAAAATAATAGTAATGCCGTGATTACCCTTGCAAAATTCAATCCGAATGGTAAAATATACTGGGGCGTTATGTGTTTAACAGCAGCATAATTTACACCAAATAGCAAATTGGTAATAATTACTGCACCTTGTGCTTTCCACTTGTTGTTCACAAACATATTGCAAATATAACGGTAAGGGTATTGCTTATTCAATTAAGTAGGCAGCAGCTCAATTAATTTTTGTGGAGCAAATACTTCAGGCTGAATGGCAGCAAAATCATATTGCTCTAACAAGGGCAATTGTTTACTTAATTCAAGAGAATGTTGAGGCACCATTAACCCCATTTTTAATGCGTGTAATCTTTCCGCCAAATACATTTGTTCTGTTTGGCCGGGTGTAGGAATAAATAAACATTTTTTTTGAAGGCATAGTAATTCCATAACGGAAGTGTAACCACTTCGGGCAATTACAAAACGGCTTGATTGTATAATTTGTTGCAATTCATTTTCAGAGGCGTGGTTTAAAACTCTATGTTTTGATTTAACTTTTGCACCGGGTATTTGAGGCTGCCCTAATAAAATAACGATTCGTGCATGAATGTTTTGTGTTTGCTCAATTATCATTGCCTGCAACAAACTACGTTGCGGTTCTGGTCCAGATAATAAAAAACAATAATCATATTGATAGTTCTGTTGCTGAGGCAATGTCAAATTAAACCGACACAATAAACCAATATAACTGACAGGTACACTGGGCAAATGATTAGGATGTGAAAGCATACCAGCAATGCCACCATTCAAACCCATATCCGGCACCCAACATTCATTAAACTTTTGAATATACCTATAATTGATGCTTTGTAACAAACTACGTAACCAATTGTAGGGTGCCATGATAGTTAACTGATGCGTGATGAATGTACAAGGTACTTGAGCATGGTACATTCCAAACCGGTTATCACTAATTACCCAATTAATTTGGTATTGCTTTACCAGTTTTTTAAGCAATTGGTTTTCATGTCGAATAGCCCTCAATATTTTAGGCACTTGCAACATTAATTTAAAAGGAAGTATAAAGCCATTTTTTGCATATTGAACAGAATAACCGGGGATGTCTACAATTGTAATTTCAGGAAATTCGGCTTGTAATAATTGAATTGATTTTCCGGAAGCTGCCACAGTTACATGGTATCCATTGATTATCAATGCTTTAATAATGGGAATACAGCGGGTGGCATGGCCAAGTCCCCAATCGAGTGGGGTTACCAGCACATTTTTTCCATAAATTTTTACCGAATAATTGGTAAGGCTGTTCTTTTTTCCCAATTTATACCGTATTTTTAATTTTTCACACCTAGATGTTAACTTATGTTTCAACAGCGCAACAAAATACAACTTGTTCTGTTAATAATAATGATGATGGCTTTAGCATCGTGTGGAATTTTAGGCAAATCAAATTATAAAAAGCATTGCATGTGTCCGGTATATAAACCCGTATAAATATTTCTTTTAACCCCCCAAACGAATGAGATAAATATGAAAAACGGCAGCAGAGATCTTTTAGTACTTTCTAAAAGTGAATTTATTGGCCCCGATGACTTTGCCAATGAAGTTGCACAGTTAAACCTATTGTTACACCGTGCCGAAAACTTTAGGAATTATTGCATAGCCAACGAATTAATTGATCTTAATCGATCGAAAATTATTCGTTCGCAACATTTAATGCAACAAGCCATTAAAGATCGTTTGCACAAACCATTTGTATTTATTTGCAACAAAAACTAAAAATAGTTCTGCTTTACTCATTTACACGGCTAAATCTTATCTTCCTTACATAAAAAATTCAAAAAAGGCTGCAAACAATCGCAGCCTTTTTATATGGTACAAACTTTGTCATTTATTGAAGAGAAGCCAGTGCTTTTTCTAAACCGGTGAGCATAGGTTCAATATCGGTTTCACGACAGGTTCCTACACTTAATCTATACCAATTACTATTTACATCTGCACCAAAAGCATAAAAGGGAACAATAGCAATTTTAGCCTCCGACAAAATATAATTGGTAACTGCTTCCTGATTTTTTAACACTTCGCCATTAGGCATTTTTTTACCCACTAAATTTATTTGAACTGTTAAATAAATGGCGGCTTGTGGTGCAATTGCATCAACGGTATACCCTTTTTGTTGTAGGCTTTTTATTCCTTCATAAATTCGGTTTAACCTTAATGCTAAAGCTTGCTTGTATTGTTGTAAATATTTTTCAATCGCTTCATGTTGAAGTAAATACTTGGCAACAGCTTGTTGCTCAGCCATGGGTGCCCATGCGCCCAGGTGACTTAAAATAGCTTTCATTTTAGCTATGATGGCAGCAGGACCAAATGCCCAACCTACTCTAACACCGGTAGCAGCAAATGCTTTTGAAATACCATCAATAAATATAGTATAGTTTCGCATTTCAGGCCTTAATGTAACAGGGTTATAATGTTGAATGGCCCCATAGGTAAGTGTCCAATACATTTGATCAAACATTACGTATAATTTTTTTGCATCGGCAGGTCTGCTATTATTCTCGGCTATCACCAAATCACATATTTTTTCTAGTTCTTCCTTTGATAATGTTGTACCTGTAGGATTTTGAGGAGTGCATAAACAAAGTAACGTAGCCCCCTTTATGTGTTTAGCAATATCATCGGCAGTAGGCATAAAATTATTTTCAGGAGTACAATAAATTGTACAATGCTGCCCTCCTGTTAAATGCACATAATGATTGTTATTCCATGAGGGTACCCCATAAATTACCTTATCACCTGCATCAACCAATGTTTGGAATAAAGTATAAATTAATGGTCGTCCTCCAGAAGCAATTTGTATTTCATTATCATGATAATTTATCCCTTCATACTTAGCAATAAAGGCTGCCACCGCTTTCCTTAAAGAGGCTATACCATCTGCTGGTGGGTAGTTGGTATATTTTTGTTGATAGCTTTCAATAATTAATTGTTCCAATTCTGCAGGAATTGGAAATACGGATGAATCAAAATCGCCAATAGTAAAATTGTATATTTTTTCGCCTTGCTTCATTCTTTCGCTAATGGCATTTCCCAACTTAACTATTTCGCTTCCAATAAGGCTTTCAGCCAGTTTACTCACTTTTGTCATTACTATTGTTTTATAAATAAAAAAGCTTACAATTGTTAGCAAAATTAAGGTTTTAATCCCGCTTTGCCATAAAAAAAGGCTCCGACAATGGGAGCCTTTACACTAATTTTTCACTCTATCAATGGTTTGCGTTGTATTTTTTTTCTGCCTCTTGCGCTTTTTTAAAATCAAGAACAACACCATTAATACAATAGCGTAAACCGGTGGGCGGAGGACCATCTTCAAAAACATGTCCTAAATGCGACTTACAACGACCACATTCCACTTCAGTTCGTTTCATGCCATAACTGTTATCGGGTAGATATATCACAGATGTTTTACTGATTGGCTCGTAAAAACTGGGCCATCCACAACCACTATCAAATTTGGTATCGCTTCTAAATAAGGGGTTACCACAAACAGCACAATAATAGGTGCCCACTTCATGAAAGTTTTCAAACTTACTTGTGAAAGGACGTTCCGTACCTTTTTGGCGGGCAATGTAATATACTTCCGGCGAAAGAATTTTTTTCCATTCAGCATCGGTTTTGTTGTAATTGTTTGAATCGCCTCCAAGTTGTGATTGGTTGGTTACACTATCCATATGATTAATTTTTGTTTTTGGTTGCCCTGAACAACTCAGCATGCTTGTTAAAAGCACTAACAACACTACAAAAGATAAAAAGGGCTTCATTTTATAAATTTTAAAAAATAAACAACATTCAATTTCTTACAAAAGGTATATAAAGTTACGAAAAGCTATTAGTATTGGATTTTGTATAATACTTAGCAAATTTTAATAACAGTTATTCAATATCATTGTTCAATTGTTAAGGAAATGTAAAGTGCAACACTTATATTTGTTCCTCACAATAAATTGAGTGCGAGGCTATGTTTAATATTATTCTGTTTGGCCCTCCCGGTAGTGGAAAAGGTACACAAAGTGAAAAATTAGTGGCGCAATACCAATTAAAACATTTAAGCACCGGCGATTTACTACGAAGTGAAATTGCAGCCCAAACCCCTTTAGGTTTAGAAGCGAAAAGTTTAATGGATAAGGGCCAATTGGTACCAGATGAAGTAGTGGTTGGAATGATTAGTTCCGCTTTAGAGCAAAACCCCAATGCCAAGGGTTTTTTATTTGATGGTTTTCCCCGAACCAAAGCACAATGTGAAGCATTAGATGCTTTATTGCAACTAAAACACACGCAAATTAACGTTGTATTGGCTTTAGAAGTAAGTGAAGCCGAATTAATAAAACGCCTATTAAACCGCGGTTTAACCAGTGGTAGAAGCGATGATACCAATGAGGCTATTATTAAAGCACGTATTGAAGAATACAATAAAAAGACGGCTGCAGTAAAAGACTATTATACCAAATTTAAAAAAGTAGTTGAAGTAAAGGGTGAAGGAACTGTAGAAGAAATTTTTAACAGTTTGTGCAGCGAAATTAACAAACGCTTGTCTTAGTAGTACGATATTGGCTACCAAAACCAACTGCTAACCCACTTGAGTATAATAAACTTTAGTGGGTTTTTTTATTCCTTACCCTTACAAACTAACATCCATTAGTATTCAAACTGCTTTTTACTTATTTTTGAAGCACTCATTTAATTATATTTTTCAATCATTCATATGATAATAGAAAGTTATATTTTAGGCCGTTGGATAACAGGCAAAGGGGAAGGCCAACCTTTATACCATGCAGTTACAGGAGAATATATTGGTTCAGCCAGTACGGAAGGGTTTAATATGGGCGAACTGCTTGACTTTGCTCGCCAAAAAGGGAATAAAGCTTTACGTAAAATGACCTTTCAACAACGTGGCTTAATGTTAAAAGCGCTGGCTTTACATTTACAGCAACATTTACCGGAATTATATAGTTTAAGCTATAAAACAGGAGCAACCAAAGCCGATAGTTGGGTTGATATTGAAGGGGGTATTGGCAATCTTTTTTCTTATGCTTCATTACGCCGCAAATTACCCGATTTACCTTATTGGCCTGAAGGGGAAGCTCATATGCTAGGTAAAGCCAAAACTTTTATGGGGCACCATTTGCTACTGCCTAAAGAGGGTGTTGCCATACATATAAATGCCTATAACTTTCCTGTTTGGGGAATGCTGGAAAAAATTGCGGTTAATTTTATGGCGGGTGTACCTGCTATTGTAAAACCTGCTACAGTGGGCTGCTATTTAACCCAGGCTGTTGTAAAGCATATGGTGAATTCAGGAATACTACCCGAAGGGGCTTTACAACTATTATGCGGTAGTACAGGCAATTTATTAAATGAAGTAAATGCACAGGATACCATTACGTTTACTGGTAGTGCACACACAGGTCTTCAGTTAAAAAGTAATCCTACCATTTTGCAAAACAATGTTTCTTTTACAATGGAAGCCGATTCACTCAATGCCATTGTTCTAGCTGAAGATGTTGAACCCGGTATGCCGGAATGGGATTTATTTATTAAAGAAGTTAGAAGAGAAATGACTTTAAAATGTGGGCAACGTTGCACGGGTGTTCGCCGTATTTTGGTTCCTGAAAATAAAATAGATTTAGTACAAAATGATTTATCCAAAGCATTATCACAAACTGTTATAGGCAATCCGCTGAATGAAAAAGTGAGAATGGGAAGTTTGGCAGGAAAAACACAAAAAGCAGAAGTACTAAAACAAGTTAGCCTATTATTGAAAACAAGTGAATTGGTATATGGCAATTTAGAAACAGTTGAGATAGTAGATGCAAATGCGAAAGCCGGCGCATTTGTCAGTCCTTTATTATTGCGTAATAACCAACCTTTACATACTTCAGAAGTACATAATATTGAAGCTTTTGGCCCTGTTTCCACTTTAATGCCTTACCGAAATTTAGAAGAAGCAATTACCATTACTAAATTAGGCAAAGGCTCATTGGTATCTACCATTGTAACTGCTTCCCGAAATACGGCAAGAGAATATGTAATAGAAGCCGGTACTTACCATGGAAGAATTTTAATATTGAACCAACAATGCGGAAAAGAAAATACCGGACATGGATCACCGTTACCAATGTTGGTACATGGAGGACCCGGTCGTGCTGGTGGTGGCGAAGAGATGGGTGGCTTAAGAGGTATTCACCATTATATGCAACGTGTTGCCCTACAAGGCTCACCCGATATGCTAACCGCTGTATTACAGCAATATCAAACCAATGCTACCGGAATTGCAGCTACCATTCATCCTTTTAAAAAACATTTCGAAGAACTGGAAATAGGGTATCAACTCATTACCAAAAGCATGACCATGACTTCGGAGTTAATTGATGCTTTCGCCAACCTTTCAGGCGATCATTTTTATGCCCACCTACGAAACACCAATTTTGAAGGAACAATGTTTACACAGCAAGTTGCACATGGTTACTTATTATTAAGTTTATCGGCTGGTTTATTTGTAGATAGTTATGAAAAAAATCCGGTATTGTTGAATTATGGAATTGACGAACTTCGTTTTACTAAACCGGTATATCCGGGCATGAGTTTTCATGTTCGCTTTACTTGTAAAGAAAAAATTAGTCAGGATAAGAAAGAACCTACTGACATTGCACGTGGCATTGTGAAATGGCTGGTTGAAATGATTGATGATGAAAATGATGAACTTATTGGCATTGCTACAATACTTACTATGGTAAAAAAATTAGAACAATAAAACAGCTTATATGAATAACGAGCAAGGATATGTACATGTACATCACAGCAATGGCATTAGCATGATTGAATTTTTTCATCCACAAAGCAATGCAATGCCCGGTCATCTTTTAAATGAGTTAGCCGAAGCCATTCATAACGAAAGTATTAATGCAGATATAAAAGTAATTGTACTACGTTCCGGTGGCGAAAAAGCATTTTGCGCAGGGGCTTCATTTGAAGAATTAGCAGCCGTTCAAAATGAAACAGCCGGCCATCGTTTCTTCAGTGGCTTTGCACATGTTATTAATGCCATGCGTAAAGCACCGCAATTAATTATTGCCCGCATTCAAGGTAAATGTGTAGGTGGAGGAGTAGGCATTGCAGCCGCTGCCGATTATGCCATTGCCACTTCCGGTGCTGATGTTAAATTAAGTGAATTAGCAGTTGGCATTGGACCTTTTGTAGTTGGGCCGGCTGTTGAAAGAAAAATTGGATTATCAGCCTTTTCACAATTAGCCATTGATGCCACCAACTGGCGTCCGGCAGAATGGGCCAAACAAAAAGGGCTTTATGCTGAATTACATGCCGATAAAGAAGGTATGGATGAAAGCATTCATCGCTTAAGTAATTTTTTGGCTCACAGCAATTTTGATGCTATTAAGGAATTGAAACATATTTTTTGGCAAGGCACTTCACATTGGGATGAGCTATTGCACCAACGCGCTGCCGTTAGTGGGAAATTAGTATTAAGCGAACATACCAAACAATTCATTCAACATTTTAAAAACAACAAAAAATAATAGCATTATTGAATAATACCGGCGGCCCACTCAGTTTCATATTTTGAGGTAATTAACTTGGTTTGAAGTTCAATTAATTTTTGTTTGGTTTCCAATAATTTAGACTCACGAGCATTGATTAAAAACAAGGAACTTTCACCGTTATTAAATTTCAATAATTCATTACGAAGTAATATTTCAAAACTATTTACCAAACTATTTATTTGCTGCAACTGTTCTGCATACAAATGGTTTTGGTTATAGTACATGCTTATTTTATTTTGCAATTGCCATTTTTTAGCAGTTACATTCAATTGCGTTTGTTCAATTTTTATTTGTGTTTTTTTGTAATCGCCCCGGGCATTTCTTAAAAACAAGGGTACTTTAAAATCAATTCCAAACTTATAGTTGTTTTCCAAAAAAGCTACATCATTCACTTTGTATAATGCATTATAACCTTTATTTAATAAGTTTGCTTTTAAGTTAAGTGTAGGTAAAAAATTCTGCCATTTTAATTTTCGTTCTACCTCTAAGCCATCTAACTTAAATGCATATGCTCTAATTTCCGGATGGTTATTGATAGCGGCAGTAATGAGTTCAGGTAAATTAATAGTAACATTATAATCGAGTAATGCAGTAGTGTCGGGCACATAATTTTGCGGCAGCAGATAAGGCATTTCGTTTTCATCCCACAAATAATCGGTTAGTTGTAATATTGCTTTATTCAGCTTTACATCTGCATCATTTAGTAAAGCAATATAATTTAGTACTTGCGCATTCGCTTCAATTGTATCAGCCAAAGCTTTATCACCTTGCTGGTAAGCAATAACCATTAAATGCAATCGGTTTTTGGCAATGCTCAAAAATTTTTCATACAATTTTTTTTGTGCAAACGCCGAATACCATTGCCAGTATTGCTTTACAGCATCCAACAACAAATCATTGATAGCAGCATTGCGCTGTTGCTGTGTTTGTTTAGCCGTAATTTTAGCTTGTTGTAAAGCGGCTCTTCGCTTATCCATCAACATTCCTTTTAGAACAGCTACTTCTGCCCCTAAATAACTGGTTTGACCGGTAGTAACTTCGCGGGTAATGTAATTACCGCCATTATCTTCAGCACCTGCCTTTATGTCCATACCTATAGGTAGGGGCACTTTTAGTTCGGCATTGTTATAATAATAATAGTTGGTATTATTAAAAGTTTTTTGATGGTTGTTGTATTGAATAACAGGATCAAACTCTCCTCTGGCACTTGTAATTTCTGCTTCCGCTCCGGTTACCGAAAGTGAGGCAACCTTTGCCAAAGGATGATTCTTTTTTACTGATTGTAAATAATCGTTTATTGAAAACACAGTTTCGTTTTGCGCCAAAAGACTCAATGGCGAAACTATAATACTACATACCCAAAATAAATATGATTTCATACACATGCGGCTACATTTACTTTCTACTACTTACTTTTATAATTATCGGTATTGTTTTCAGCGGTATAATATTCCGGCGGAAATCCATTAATCGTCCGCCACAATTCATAATAAACGGGTACATTTTTAAGCAATGCAATACACTTGGCACCACCTCCCAATTTTAATTGAGCAGGCCACTTCCGCTTAGTTGTATCTGGGGCAATTAAAACCCTGAAATTCCCATTTGTATTAATATTGTTTTCAACTGCGGCAACTTTTCCTGTAAAAGTTCCATAGGATGATTGTGGCCAACCACTGAAGACAATAGCCGGAAAACCATCAAAAATTAGGGCAACATCTTGTCCTTTAGAAACAAGTGGAATATCTGTTGGTGATACAAACATTTCTACCGCATAATTCCGAATAGCCGGAACTATTTCAACAATCATGTCGCCTTCTTTTACCACTTCATCAATACCTGCTTTTTTAGCCTTGGTAATTTGCCCAGACTGTGGTGCTGTTATATAATACAGTTTATTTCTTATATCATAATTTGCGTAAATATTTTCTAATTTACTAACATCTGCTTGAGTTGATGCCGCTTGCGAAAAGGCACTAAATTTATCTCCTTCTGCTTTCGAAATCTTGTCAGTGTAATCTTGTACAGTGCTATTTTTTTCAATTTTAAGATTCAACAATTCTTGCTTGCTTTGCAAAAATTTATTTTCAGCACTAGTTTTTTTAGCAAGTGCAGTTTGATAGTTGGCTTTACGTTTCTCAAATTCCGTTAAGGCAATAACTCCACTATCTAACATTACTTTAGCGGCTTCTATTTGGCGCTTATAAATATTTAAATCATTGATAGCAGCCAACACATCCATACTATCACTAACAATTTTTAGTTGTTGTTGATTTATTTTATTATCCAACGAAGCCAACTTTAGTTGCATTCCCTCACGTAAAGCATTTGCCTGCGTAGTAGCGGTAGCCGCTTTTTCATTATATGCATCAATACTTTGTTTTTTAGCAATAATTTGTTGCTGGGTTCGTTCCAACAATTGAGGATCGAAGTATTCAGATTTTACCTCACCTAATTGCAAAATAGTATCGCCCTGCTGAACCATATCACCTTCTTTTACATACCATTTTACAATTTTACCGGATATAATGGTATTCAGTTGTTGTGGCCTTGCTTCCTGGCGAAGCGTAGTGATTTTGCCTTTGGTACGAATATTTTGTGTCCACGGTAAAAAAAGCACAATTATACAAAAGGCTAAAATGCCTAAAATCCACTTTTTTATATATTTCCTTTTGTGAATTTTATAAATAGCATTAAACGCTTCAAAGGGATGTTGTGCTAATTCACGTTCTATCTCAATATTTAAGTAGGTTGATTTTTTATTGTTCATTTCACTTCGTTTAAAACAATTTCACCATTTTGTAAAACAATAAACATGTCGAATAAATGCTTCATCACTTCATGTTCAGTAGTAATGATAATGGTTGCATTTTGTTTTTTATTTCGTAAAAATTCAATTAACATTTGTATTTCTTTTTCAGAGCGGTGCGAACATGGCTCTTCCAATAACAACAAACGAGAATTACCAATTAACGAACGCATTAATAAAATGTCTTTTCTTACTTTTTGCGAAAAACGTTTACCGATTGGATCAATTTGTGTGTACAAACCATTAGGCAAATCATTAATGTAAGTATGAAATCCAATTTGTTCTGCTAACTGTAAAATACTTTGTGGCGTAATACTATCATCACCCATTGCTATGTTTTCAAGTAATGTGCCTTTAAATACCTCCTGCCGTCCGAATAATATACCTGTTTGCCCACGTAAATCGGCCAGCACATAGTTGTGTATAGGCATATCATCTACCAAAACATTTCCCGAATAATTATTAAAAGCACCTGTTAATAAGCGCAAGAAAGATGATTTACCAGAACCAGATGCACCTGAAAGTTGTACCAAGGAGCCTGCAGGTATATGCAGATTAATATTTTTTAAAGCCAATTTGCCATCAACATAATGGAAATTAACCTGCTTCATATCTATTTGCATACCCTTATTGGTATTAGGCAAATGCACAGAGCCATCGGTTTCAATGGGTGCATTTACTACTTTACTTAATTTTTCAACCGATGTAAGTGTGTCATATACTTTATCGAATGATTGAATCAATTTTTCAATTGAATTAATAATTAATATAATTACAATATCCGATGCAATGAACTGTCCAATATTTATTTGTTGGTTCACCAACAAAATAGAACCCACAATTAACATGGTAGCAATAATGATAATTTTAAAGGATATAAAACTCCAATATTGCATCACTAAAATTTTAAAATGATTTGTACGAGCAAGAAGATAACCGGTTACATCTTCATCCGTTTTATGAATATGAATATTGGTTTTTCTCGCATACTTAAAAGTTTTTATTTCTGCAGCTATTTCCTGCAACCAAGCTGCAATACTATACTTGTAGTCGCTGGCAGTTAAACTAGTTTCAAAACCTCGTGGCGATGTATATTTAATTATAATAGCCAATACAATTACCAATACAGCACCAAATGCAATAAACACCGGATGATAAAACGACAATAACACCAGCCCAAAAAATATTTGAATTATGGCTGCGGGAATGTCTAGTAAAATTTTTTCGATACTTTTTATTAATGCGGTACTATCAAAAATTCTGTTTACCAATTCGGGTAAATGGTATTGATCTAATTGCTCCACATCAAACTTAGGAATGCGGTCAGCAAATTCAAAGGCATAACGAACAAAAATTTTTTGTTCAATTTTTTCAATAATTTCCATTTGGCGTATTTGTAATAACCCATTTACAAATACGCCAATTAGTACAATTGTAATTAATACAACAATTGAAACAGAAATACTATTTGCCTGCACAAAGGTGATAATATACTGTATTCCTAATGGCAAAGAAAGTGCAATTAACCCACCCAAAATGGCAAAAAAGTAAATTGCGGAAATATCTTTTCTATCAAATTTTAAAATTTCAAAAAATTTTTTTACTGCACTTAATATTGAAATGTTTACGTTGCTTGCCATGCTTTTTTAATTTATTTACAAATCGTCATATTCATATAGCGGATCAATATGTGTTCCGGCGGGCATTTCAAAAATGGGATGTATGATACCATCGGCTAAACCATAAACCCATCCATGCAAATGAGGTTTTTGTTCATACTTCCAGGCTTTTTGAATGATAGAAGTTTTAGCCAAATTCATTACCTGTTCACGTACGTTTAATTCAGTAAGTCGGTTAGCACGTTCATCTTCACTATTTATAGCATCTAACTCATTTCTATGAAACCTATACACGTCTTTAATGTTACGCAACCATTTATTAATGATGCCTAAACTATGATTTGTCATGGCTGCTCTTACACCACCGCAACCATAATGGCCGCACACAATAATATGTTTTACCTTTAATTGGTTTACCGCATATTCCAATACACTTAGTAAGTTTACATCGGTATGTATTACCATATTGGCAATATTCCGATGTACAAATATTTCGCCGGGTTGCGTTCCGGTAATCATATCAGCAGGCACACGGCTATCACTACAACCAATCCATAAAAATTCCGGCTTTTGTATATGAGCCAAACGAGAAAAAAACTCAGGATCATCTTCTACTCTTTTCTTTGCCCAATTTTCATTATTATGTAATAGTTGTTGGTAAGCTTGCATATACTTATGTTTTTAAGGGATGAAACAATGATTGCGTTAAAGATATATATTGATTGTTATAACACATAATTGTTTTAATACCTGTTCGTATTAAGAATACCTATAAAATAATTCAAAAATATTTTTCAACTATTTATTACACAACTGATAACTTCGAAATATTAGGTGTTTTAAATAGCTGATGCATACTTTTATGTCTACTTTTCTTCACCTCAACCTTTACTTGTTTAAGATGCGCATGTTGCATAAAATGATTGATTTCTTCAATAACATCTTTATCAATAAAATCAGCACGTGTAACATCAATTAATACATATGCGTTTTCAGGTATTTCTTCCAACTTACGTTTAATAATGGCCTTATTTAAATACGACACATCTTTTTGTAAACGTATTAAATAATTATTGGTATCATTTACTACAATAACTGCAGAGCGAAAATTACTGCTGATTAAAGAGAATAAAGCTACTACACAACCTATTAAAATACCCACCAATAAATCGGTTAATAATATAGCAAGAATAGTTACTACAAAAGGTATTAGTTGATCCCATCCTTTTTTATAAAATTGCTTGAATACTCCGATACTAGCCAATTTATAGCCTGTAAAAATTAGAATGGCAGCCAAGGCACTTAAAGGAATTAGATTAATTATTTGAGGAATAAACAATACAAATAATAATAACAAACAACCATGCAAAATAGTTGAGGTTTTAGATTTTGCACCCGCATAAACATTAGCCGAGCTGCGAACAATTACCGAGGTTACGGGTATTCCACCTATTAATCCGGAAATAAAATTTCCAACACCTTGCGCTTTCAGTTCCCGATTGGTAGGTGTTGCTCTTTTTAGGGGATCTAAATTATCAACAGCTTCAATACTCAATAAAGTTTCTAATGATGCTACAATAGCCAATGTAACGGCAGCTATCCAAACTTGCTTATTTCCAATAAATGTAAAATCGGGAAATGTAAAAAATGTAAGAAAGCCTTTTTCTTCAGCGCTTATAGGTAATGATACCAAATGGTTTGGCTGCAATGCAACACTCGGCATGGCTGTTTTAAAATATTCGTTTAAAAAAGTAGCCACAACAACAGCAATTAATGCACCGGGCAATAATTGAATTTTTTTAATTTTTTTAGTAACCCATCCATCCCAAATAATTAAAATGGTTAATGAAATTAAACCTATAAATAATGCCCCTTCATTAATTTTGGCAGCAAAATGTTCAAATGCAGTAAAGGTATTTTCTGTATTTTTTTCTTTGAATGATTCATTGCCCATGAAGTTGGCATCATAACCCACTAAATGTGGTAGTTGTTTTAATATTAGTAACAACCCAATAGCTGAAAGCATTCCTTTGATAACCGCATTTGGCACATAATCGCCTAAAATACCGGCTTTTAAAAAACCGAATAACAATTGCAACAAACCTGCTATAACCACTGCCAGTAAAAAACCCTCGTACGATTGAATTTTAGCAATAGATGCAGCAACTATTACTGTTAATCCGGCAGCCGGACCACTTACACTTAATTGTGAGCCACTCAATATACCAACTAGAATTCCCCCTACAATACCGGCAATAATACCGGAAAATAAAGGCGCACCGGAAGCCAAAGCTATACCCAAGCATAATGGCAAAGCGATTAATACTACTACAATAGCAGCAGGGAAATCTTTCCCTAAGGAATGAAAATATGTTTTCATATTGAAAACTTTTAATGTTTTAAAAAAGTTTATGTTGGTTGTTGCGAAATCTTATAGGCATACATCAAAATGGCATACCCCATTGGTTATAATTGGAGAACAATTCCATTAAGCAGGATTATATGCCTACTAAGCGTTGGGAGGAGGCACTAATATATCAGCCTTAAACCGAATTGGCAATTTTTCTGAACGGGAAATGTAAACGTTTAATGCATTAAACGAAAGGATGGAAATATGTTGATTGGGATTGTATAAAAGATTATAAAGTGAATTGAACTTTTTTATGGAATCTTTTTCAACCCAATTTCCATGTGCTAACTCTTCAGTTATTACATTGTTGAACAAAAGTGCACCCACCTGCTTAATAGGTAATATTTGCAGGGATATGGTAAATAATAAAAAAGCAGCGATGAGTGGTTTTAACATCGCTGCGAAAATAGTGTTTATTAAAAAGAAATTAAAAAAGAATGTGTTGAAGAATTCCTAAAGTTTAAAATAGCCGGCTGCAAATGAGAGAATTATATATTCAACCCACCACAAACACTAAGTACCTGACCGGTAATATAACTACTTAAATCGCTGGCTAAAAACAAAGTAGTATTGGCAATTTCCTCGGCTTTTCCAAAACGGCCTAATGGTATTTTACTTAAAAAGGCATTACCTGCATCGGCTTCTTTTAAATAAGCCGTCATATCGGTTTCAACAAAACCGGGTGCTATAGCATTGCAACGAATATTTCTACTACCTAGCTCGGCAGCAATTGATTTTGTAAACCCAATAATACCTGCTTTACTGGCAGCATAACTACTTTGCCCGGCATTGCCGCGAATACCAATGATTGAACTCATATTAATAATGCTTCCTGCTTTGGCTTTCATCATGGGCCTAATTACTTGTTTGGTTACATTATATATGCTATTTAAATTGGTATTGATTACATCGTTCCATTGTTCAGCACTCATGCGTAACAATAAATTATCTTTAGAAATACCGGCATTATTTACACATACATTAATATTACCAAACTCACTTAACACGCTATTGATGAATGTTTCAGTTGCAGCATAATCGGCTGCGTTGGTTTGGTACGCTTTAGCTTGCACACCCATTGCTTGTATTTGTTGAACTAACTGGTTGGCTTTGTCAGTGCTACTATCACTAACATAAGTAAAAGCAATATTACTGCCCTGCTCAGCCAATTTTAAAGCTATGGCAGCACCAATACCACGAGCCGCACCTGTAACAATGGTTGTTTTTCCTGCTAATAATTTCATATTATTTTATTGTTTAAAATTTAATGGTACCATGCCTACATGGTACTGTATGTTTTTAAAAAAGATGATGGGGTAAAAATAAGGTTATTGTACAAATGAATACTGCATAAATTTCAATAACTCATCAACATACATTCTATTATTTGCCAGGCGAGGCACTTTATGCTGCCCACCTAATTTTCCTTTTTGCCTTAACCAATTATTGAATATATTTTTTTGAACTATTCGAATAATAGGCATTCGCAATGCAATATCTTTCTGCCGTTTTGCTTCATAATCGCTATTGAGTGATTTTAAAGCACAATCTAATTCAAAGGCAAAATAATCTAAATTATGTGGAGGATTTTCAAATTCAATTAACCATTCATGTGCACCATTATGAGCATCATTAAAATAAATCGGTGCAGCAGTATATTCATTAATAACACTATGGGTTTTTTGTGCGGCAATTGCAATGGCTTTATCCGTATTATCAACTATTAATTCTTCACCAAAAGCATTAATAAAATGTTTTAAGCGACCGCTTACCTTAATTTTAAATGGATTTAAGGAAGTAAACTGTATGGTATCACCGGTAAGGTAACGCCATAATCCCCCGTTGGTTGATATAACGGGTGCATAATTTTTGCCTATTTGAACTTGCTGCAAACCTATTGTGTGGGGTTGACTACTGCCATATTCTTCTACCGGCATAAATTCATAAAAAATACCATGGTTTAAAAAAAGCAGCATGCCTTCATCATTAGCATCATTTTGTGCAGCAAAAAAACCTTCGCTGGCATTGTATAAATCGAAATAACTAATATTCTTTCCAATTAATTTTTGGAATTGTTCGCGATAAGGAATAAAAGAAACGCCTCCATGCAAATACAATTCTAAATTCGGCCAAACCTCACTCAAAGTATTTTTGCCGGTTATTTCTAATATTCGCTTTATAAGAATTAAAGTCCAGGTTGGTACTCCGGAAATAGAACTTACATTTTCTTGTATTGTTGACTGAGCCAACTGTTCTATTTTTTGTTCCCATTCATCCATTAAGGCAATAGATAGTTCGGGCGTACGAATAAAGGAAGCCCAAAAGGGTGTGTTTTGCAAAAGCACGGCACTTAAATCGCCATATTGTGCTTCATCATTTATTGGGCTAATTTGATGACTTCCTCCGATAACTAAACCCTTACCGGTTAGTAAATCGCTATCGGGATTGAACTTATAATAAAGGCTTAGAACATCTTTAGCAGATTGATAATGGCAATTTTGCAAACTTTCTTCCGTGATGGGAATGAATTTGCTTTTATCGCTGGTAGTACCGCTACTTTTGGCAAACCAGGTAACCGGCGTATTCCACAACAAATTTTGTTCGCCCTGCATTAAGCGTTCAATGTAGGGTTTTAAATCATTGTATTCGTTAATGGGAATTCGTTTCTTAAATTCTTTGATGGTGAATAGATTATTCATTCCATACTTACGCCCAAATTCAGTAAACTGTCCGTGGGTAACCAAATCTTGTAAAACGTCACGCTGAGTAGCAATGGGATTTTGCATCCATTGTTCAATACGCCAATTGCGTAATCGGGCAAATCGTGATATGGCAGGACTAAGTAACTTCATTGAAATTGGGGTGATAGCAATTTAAACAAAAAATTACATATACAAAAGATTATTCTTCTACCCCATTCGTGTACCCTTCATCTGCATTTTGCTTCAGGGCATTATCTCTTTCCATTTCAATAATCCAATCTTTGCGGCGTAGTTCAAAATTGGTACCAAGATATAAGCGTCTTACTTTTTCGTCTTCAGCCAACTCTTCAGCAGTACCATGTTTAAATATTTTGCCTTCTATAAGCAAGTAAGCACGATCGCAAATGGATAAGGTTTCATTTACGTTATGATCGGTTATTAAAATACCAATATTTTTATATTTTAATTTGGCCACTACCGTTTGAATGTCTTCGACAGCTATGGGATCAACCCCTGCAAAGGGTTCATCCAATAAAATAAATTTCGGATCTACAGCCAATGCTCGTGCAATTTCTGTTCTTCTGCGTTCGCCACCACTTAAACTATCGCCATTGTTATGGCGCACATGGTGTAAATTAAACTCGTTTAACAGTTGCTCTAATTTTTCCTGACGTTGCGCTTTTGTAAGCTTAGTCATTTCCAGCACTGCCATAATATTATCTTGCACACTTAATTTTCTGAACACACTGGCTTCCTGAGGCAAATAACCGATACCCATTTGTGCACGCTTATACATGGGTAACTTGGTAATATCAATCGTATCGAGAAATACCTTTCCTTCATCGGGTTTTATTAACCCAACCACCATATAAAAAGTAGTAGTTTTGCCTGCCCCATTTGGACCTAATAAACCAACAATTTCGCCTTGCTTTACATTTACACTTACTTTACTTACAACGGTTCGGCCCTTGTAGCTTTTAACTAATTGCTCGGTATGTATGGTTAAACTCAATATGAAAGATTTAACGCAAAAATAGCGGCTGTATGATAAACTAACATATAAATTACAGATTTAGTGAAAGATTATGATTCAGCTTTACATAAAAAATTCCCGAACGAAGCGTTGGGAATATAAAATCACAAACGAAGCACTTTATTCATTGTGCGAACCAATATAAAATGCTCCTGCAGCTAGGCCAAGGTCTTTTAATACCATAGTCATTGACAAGGCCTGCATTTGTGGGTTGGCAGCATGTGTCATACTTGGCAAGTGTAATAGCAGCACAAATAATACCAACATGGTTCCTAGCAAATAGCAAGCTAAACGAGTTACTTTATTAATAATAATGGCAATTGCTGCTAATATTAGTGCAACGCCAACTAGGTAAACCCAAAATACCGGGGCCGGGAAATAATTTGGTACATAACCCTTCATGGATTCGCCCATGCGCAAATGGTTAATACCAAACATGGCCATGATGATGGCATACCCAATACTGGAAATTCGGGAAACAAAGTTTTTGTTCATATAGATAGTAATTTTGGCGAAGTAGAAAAGGTACTATAATTTTTGGATATTTTGCATAATACACAAAAAAACACTTCTGCAGAAACAGAAGTATTTTCTTATTATAATGGTTTTAAACTAGCTGTTTTTTTCAGGCCGCATTTGCGGAAACAACAACACATCTTGTATAGAAGGTTGGTTGGTCATTAACATACAAAGCCTGTCAATACCAATACCAATACCTGAAGTAGGCGGCATACCATATTCCAGCGCTCTTAAAAAATCGTAATCAATATACATGGCTTCCTCATCACCGCGCTGCATTAACTTCAGTTGCTCTTCAAAACGTTCACGCTGATCGATGGGATCATTTAGTTCACTGTAAGCATTGGCTATTTCTTTCCCATTTACCATCAATTCAAAACGCTCCACCAAACCCGCTTTGCTACGGTGTTTTTTAGTTAATGGACTCATTTCAACCGGATAATCAATAATAAATGTGGGTTGCACATATTTGTGTTCACTTGTGGCACCAAAAATTTCATCAATTAATTTACCTTTCCCCATATTATCAGCCACCTCAATATGTAATTGTTTACATACATTGCGCAAACCGGCTTCATCTAAATTACTTATATCAATACCGGTATTTTCCTGAATGGCATCAAAAATACTAATGCGTTTATAGGGTGCTTTAAAATTAATGGTTGTGTTGCCAACCTGAACTTCGGTAGTGCCATGCAATGCCAGCGCAATTTTTTCCATAAGCTGCTCCGTAATTTCCATCATCCAGAAATAATCTTTAAAAGCAGTGTACCATTCCAATACCGTAAATTCCGGATTATGGGTTCTATCCATACCCTCGTTTCTAAAGTTGCGGCTAAACTCATATACCCAATCAAACCCACCTACAATTAATCGTTTTAAATATAATTCGTTGGCTATACGTAAATACAAAGGAATATCCAAAGCATTGTGATGCGTAATAAAAGGTTTTGCAGCAGCACCGCCGGGTATAGGTTGCAACACAGGTGTATCTACTTCTAAAGCACCACGCTCATTTAAAAATGCACGAATGGTATTAATGAGTTTGGTTCGTTGTTCAAAAGTTTCTTTAACAGTTGGATTTATAATTAAATCAACATAACGCTGGCGATACCTAAACTCCGGATCAGTTACTTCGTCATATACATTTCCCTCATCATCCCGTTTAACAACCGGTAAAGGTTTTAATGATTTTGTTAGAAGGGTAATGGTTTGTGCATGCAATGAAATTTCACCGGTTTTTGTTATGAATACAAAACCGGTAGCGCCAATAATATCTCCTAAATCTATACCATGTTTAATTACATTGTCCCAAAAACTTTTATCATCGCCAGGGCAAATATCATCGCGCTTTACATATAATTGAAAAAGGCCTTTACTATCCTGAATTTTAATAAAGAAAACTTTTCCTTTATCGTTAATACTCATTATTCTTCCTGCAACGCAAACCTGCTCATACGCTGATTTGTTTTCTTCAGTAAAGTTGGCTTTTATATCGGCTGAATAGTGGGTAACAGGATACAACGCAGCAGGATAAGGTTCTATGCTTGCTGCTTTTAATTTGGCTAATTTTTCGCGGCGAATAATTTCTTGTTCACTCAGGTGTGTATTCATTTTATATACAATTAATGGTTGCAAAGATAAGCGCTAAGTACAAAGCTGTTATGCATTTTAAGCTTATTACACTTATTAGATTATTTTAAATTGCGCTGTATACAAGACAAAAGCTGAAAACTTTTAATTTTTAGTAACCCTATAAGCAGTTAATGAAATAACTAATCCTATAAAGACAACAATATTTATATGTAACACTACATAATGTAACTTTTATTTTAAAAGTTGTATTACTTCTGCATGGGTTAACTCACGCATTTCACCCGGCAAAAGGTTATTTAATGTTATAGCGCCTATTCTGTAACGCAATAACCGCAATGTAGGAAAACCAACCGCAGCAGTCATTTTACGTACCTGTCTATTTTTCCCTTCTTTTATTATTAATGACAACCATGAAGTTGGAATGTTTTTCCGAAATCGAATAGGTGGTATACGTTCAGGTATGTCAGGAACCTGCTGAATTAATTTTGCTTGGCAAGGTTTAGTAGTATATTTAGCACCATCAACATTAATAGAAACACCTTCTTGTAATTGTTGAATAGCAGCCATGGTTATGGCGCCATCAACTTGCACCCAATATTCTTTTTCCAATTTTGATTGAGGGTTTAGAATTTTTTTATTCAAACTTGCATCATTGGTTAATAATAATAAACCTTCACTATCATAGTCTAACCTACCTATCGGATAAACATTTTGTGGAACAGAAAAAAAATCTTTCAAACACAACTTCCCTTCGGTTGAAGTAAACTGACATAATACCTGAAAAGGTTTATATACAATGAAATATTGATGAACAGTAGGTTTCATGAATTTAAAAAAAGAAATTTTACATTATTAACAATTACGACTTACACAATTTTTTTTATTGTAAACAAGGCAATAAAAAATCCCGCTAGAGCGGGACTTTATATATGGATGGGTTAGTAAGTACGGGAATATAAAATTCCCACCACAATATTATAAAGAGTTTTTTCCAATACAAAAAAAAATGCAAACTATTTTATTCACATTTTTTTTAAAATTGTGAATAGCGCATAACTTACGGATATTGTTTTTATGCCAAATTGCAAAAACCATTTCAGTTGTTTTTTGAAATAAATATTTATTCATGTGCTGAAATATTGATGAACAGTGCATTTCAAAGCATTTATATTTTTGTTAATTGAAAATTATACAAATCAATAAAAGAATTCTAAATATTTATTTTACAGAATACAGCAGCATTTTGTGCAATAAAATTTTTTTTTAAGAAACGGAAACTACCTTTGCTTTTTTATACAAATTACAGTAATTATGAAATTTCCTACGCCTGTTACCTTACAATGGATGGCTAATTTAGTTGAAGCAGAAATTGTTGGCGATATTTCAATTACACCAACCGGCATTAATGAAATACACAAAGTTGAAGCGGGCGATATTGTATTTGTTGATCATCCAAAATATTATAACACCTGTTTACAAAGTGCTGCCAATGTAATTATCATTAATAGCAAAGACGTTACCATTCCTGAAGGAAAGGCTTTACTATATACTGAACAACCATTTGAAGCATATTTAAAAATTGTAGATTATTTTAAACCTTTCACACCTTCTGCAAAACCAATTAGCGACTCTGCAAAAATTGGCGAAGGTTCGGTTGTTATGCCTAATTGTTATATTGGCAACAATGTTGTAATTGGCAACAACACTATTATTCATCCCAATGTTACCATTGGCGATGATTGTATCATTGGTAACAATGTTGTTATTCAGGCAGGCACTGTAATTGGCAGTGATGCATTTTATTACAATACCAAGAAGAACAGACCTGCATGGTTTAAACGAATGAAAAGTTGTGGGCATGTTGTTATTGAAGATAATGTAGAAATAGGTGCAGGTTGTACTATTGACCGTGGTGTAACCGGCGAAACACGTATTGGCATGGGTACCATTATTGATAACCAAGTACATATTGGGCATGATACCACTGTTGGTAAAAACTGTTTATTTGCTGCGCAAGTTGGTATTGCCGGTGCTGTTGTTATAGAAGATGGAGTAACCTTATGGGGGCAAGTAGGTGTAAGCAAAACATTAACCATTGGTCAGAATGCAGTAGTGTTAGCACAAGGTGGTGTACCCGGCGATTTAGAAGGCAATAAAGTATATTGGGGAACCCCAACACAAGAAGCTTCCGTGAAACGTAGAGAGTTGGTATGGATTAAACGCATACCGGAATTATGGAAAAAAGTAATGGAAAGCTAACTAGACTAAATTGTATTTTTCTTTCAGTTCAGCGCAAATACGTTCAATAGCTTTATCAATAGGTGTATACTCAAAATTTACTGCATAGGTTAAAAAGCGAAAATTATCGAAACGAACTTTCGTTAAAGCAGTTTTTGCTGTTTCCTTCGTAATCATGGGCTCTTTTCGCGTAAACAAAGCTTTCAAAGCTTCAACTCGCCAAACTATTTCTGCAATAAATGGTGTTACTTTTAAATGTGGCGGCTTCTTGCCAAAGCAATTGGCAATACTGGTAAATACTTCTTTATAACTTTTATTTTCGCTGCTAATAATAAACCGTTCTTTATTACAGGTACCACGCATACAAATCAATAGGGCTTTAACAACATCTTTCACATCAACAAAACCGCTGGTACCATCGGTATACCAAGGATACCCATCGTATATTTTTTTGAAAAAAGCCGTGGTGCCAGTATTCCAATCGCCTGCACCCAATATCATAGATGGATTTATAATAACTGCATTTAACCCCTCACCAATACCACGCCACACTTCCATTTCACCCAAATATTTTGTTTTACCATATTCACTGTTACTGGTGGCCATACTCCATTTCATTCTTTCAGAAATTAATTTACCTTCACGTAATCGGCCTAATGCAGCAACAGAACTAACATGTATTAACTTCTGCACTTTCTTGTCAATACATACATTTACCACATTGGCTGTTCCTTCAACATTTACCTTGTGCAGCATTTTTTTCATAGCAGGATTAAATGAAACCAAGCCGGCACAATGGTATACCTGATCAACATTTTCCATAGCAGCTTCTAAAGCAGGAACATCTAAAATATCTGCTTGCACCCATTCTAATTTATTGGCTAAATGTGGTGGTATATTTTTATGATAAATAGCTTTTACAGAAAAATCTCTGCGCAGTAACTCTTCAATTAAATGCGAGCCTAACAAGCCCGAACCTCCGGTTACTAAAATCATAGCAGCTTTTATTAATTAAAAAAAATTTCATTTGATTGAAAATGAAAAGTACAAAAATTTTTTTTCCCCGAACAAATTTTAGAAAGAATAATTGAGAATTAAATTAAGCAGCGACATGTTTACTTTGTTAATGACGTATTTGGGATTATTGTAGGAATTTCCATAACCCTTTTTATAAACATACAAGAACTCTGCATTAAAACCTGAAAGCTGTTTGGTAAAATGGTATTTCACATCAATATTGAGTTGTGCATACGAAGGCATACCATATTTATTATCCGCCACATTTTTTACATCGGGCAAAGCAAAATATCCCAACTGCGTTTCTACTTTTAAAGGTTGTTTTTTCATTTGCCACTGCATATTCCACATAACAGCATTTACATTGGCATTGCCTTCATTACGTTCGCGATACATGAAGGTATAAAAAGGTTCTATTCCCCATTCTCTCGGATTTAAGTATCGGCCATTGTTGGCAATACGCGTATAATTAAGTGCTGTGAACCATTGCGCATTTTTTATTCCCACCCTGGCAGATACTACATAGGC
The DNA here is from genome assembly GCF_049968455.1 of Hydrotalea sp. Classification (NCBI taxonomy): domain Bacteria; kingdom Pseudomonadati; phylum Bacteroidota; class Chitinophagia; order Chitinophagales; family Chitinophagaceae; genus Hydrotalea; species Hydrotalea sp. The sequence goes on from NZ_JBMFQT010000012.1 coordinate 94,033, forward strand.
CCTATTATCCTTTTGCATGTAAGCATTGTGCGGATTAACATTTCCGCCATCATGAACTGTTTGTTGCGCTATCAACCGTAATCCTGCTAAGGGAATAAATGACGCATTTGTAGTATGAGTTGTGTTATTATAATTCAACTCAAGCATAGAGGAATTAAATATATTCTCTACAAACATATTCCAACCTTTTATGGAAAATGCAGTATTGAATTGATGCGTATACCCCAATAATCCAATACCGGCTGAAGATAAATTACCATGATAGTTAGCCGCAGTTCCATCCGTATTTACCCCTTGTGCATACCAACCAATGGAGTTGGCTACCGAAAACCACTCGATTGTGCTACGGGGCGACATATTGTAAAGCCAACCTCCCTGCCATTTATTTTTAGGATTACTCCATTCAACATAGAAGCCATCCTCAAAACTTGGGCGCATACGACCATCTTGTGGATTAATAAAGGGCGTTTGCAACAATTGTTTACCCAATATTGCTTTAAAGTTTTTAAATTGATAGCTGAGATTAAAGTATTCCAGCTTATACAAATTATTTGTTTTGGAAGGGTTTTGAATGTTGAATAACCCTATTTCATATCGATTGGGTGAACCGGTAATTGAATCGGGCTTGGCTAAATTAGAGGAGCCTAGGTTGAAAGTATAAAATCCGCCCAATGCCAATTGAAAGTGATGGAACGGTGCTGTTTGGTATTTAATACCACCCCCAAAAGCGTTGGCATAATAATCAGTCAATTGTCCCTCATTTAAGGCCGACATAAAAAAATATCGGAACCTACCTTCAACTGTTCCTTTTTTAAAAGCATACAATAGATTAGAGGTATCTTTTTTATCAACAGCTATGCCTGTTGTATCATCATCAGCCCACCATAAACTTGCATCTGCAGTTGGTACAGCAGCATTTGCCATTACTAATTGCGAGAAACAAAGTCCGATAATAGCATATAATTTTTTACACATATAGTTGTTAGATCATCTGCCGGCGACTGCGCACACTAAAATCCAGCTTTAATATATGCCCAGCCTTCATGCTGGCGCTTTACTAATTCGGCAATTCCGGCAGGCACAATATCAATTTGTGGCACCAATTGCTGTGGAGTTATGCCATTAGCATGCAGCATATTTTGACATACTTTTATTTGCACACCTTTTTGCACTAATGCATGTATTTGTGGTATAAACGAATTATTTTCCTGCACACAAAAACTATTGCTACGCCCATGACAAACCACTTCTACGCTAACTTCATTGGGCATAGCATTTAGTAAGTTATTAATTTGAGAGAGTAAACTTTTATATACAGCTTCATCGTTCGAGGTTAGCTGAAAAACTACTTTATAAGAGTGCATACGGGAAATTGTGTATTAAAACTTATTCAGAAAACTTAACGAGGCAAATTATTTAACTGCTTTTGCATTTGTTGCAACTGTTCTTCAATTTGCATTAACTTATTAATGATAAGAATATGCGTATGCACTGCATCAATACCTACCACACTATCCTTACTTGTAATAGCAGTTTTAATTTGCTCGTAAGTAGTAGTGTCTATTTGAGTGATATTCATTTCCATAATAACGAGTTTTATTGTTTAAATGCACATTGAATACGGGTCTTCATTTTTTTAAATAAATTATTCTTCTCTTCGGGTGGGTAACCTAATGCAGCCAACTTTTCCTTTAATACAGTTGGGTTTAACCCTACACCTGTTATAGATACCATGCCGGTTGCCTGACTCACTGAAACATGCTGTACACCCGGCATAGCACCTATGTTTTTTTCTATAGTGTTAACACAACCACTGCATTTAATATTTTGTACTCGAGTATCAAAAGAGGTTAACATACTACAAAGAATAAAAGCTGAAAAAAAATTACCGATTTGTTTATGCTTATGTGGTTTTGGGTGTTGGCTTTTTAAACATACCAAAAACAAGTGCTCCCATCATTGCAAAATACAAGGTGCTATTAATCGGTTTGGAAGTAATTAGGCAAGTACCTGAAGCACAACCAATGAAATAATAATACAAATATCCTGCAACACCACCTACTATGGCACCGACAATGTGAAGCTTATTTCTGCGCATCCAATTCTTCATAAATCACCTCCTCGGTTTTATTTTGTTCAATAGGTTTACGTTGTGTAAAATTGGTATTACAGCCACCAACACCACAACAGCCAATGTTAGCCAAAGCCATATAAGCCACTACGCCTCCAAAAATACCTAATAACCAATCGTGCGATATAAATGCTTGAACTATTGCAAAGCCTGCAATAGCCAAACGAATAATGCGCATAAAATTCCAACCGTATTTTAATTGTTCTAACATGACAAAAAGTTTAAGAGCACTATAATTTTTTTTCTAACATAAACCAGGCACCACCATTATACACTTCAACACCGGCGGCAGCTAAAACAGATTTAGCCATACCACTGCGGGCGCCACTGCGGCAACAAGTAATAATGGGCTTGTTTTTCTTCTTTAATTCAGCAGACTTTTGTTTAATTTGATCAACAGGAATATTAATGGCCCCTTTTATATGACCTGTTTTAAATTCTGCTGGTGTTCTAACATCTATAATAATTGCGCCTTTGCTTTGCAACTCGCGAAAATCAACTTTTTTCCCTGTAAAAATTTTCTTTAAGAATGATAACATAATTTCAATTTTAGTTTATCAGCATTTGCATATCAGCCAATCCACCTCCGTTATACACTTCATTAATACCGGATTGTTTTAAAATAGACATAGCCATTCCGCTACGTGCACCACTACGGCAATAAACTACTATAGGTTTAGGCATTTTTTCAAACTCGCTAATTCTGCTTTGCACTTCATCTAATGGAATATTAACAGCTCCCTCAACATGGCCACTTTGATATTCCATTATGGTACGCACATCTACAATACTGGTTTGTGCATGATTAACGATTTCTTTTAGAGACGACATAATTGTTGTTGTTGATTTTTTGGTTTATAATAAAGTACTAGGACAAACATAATCGGTTACCGGGAATAAGCCGGTAGCTTTAATAGCAGAAAATCCACCTTGCACATCAATTAAATTATCAAACCCACGAGCTCTTAATATTGAATTAAAAATCATAGAACGGTACCCACCGGCACAATGTACATAATAGGTTTTGTTTCTATCAATTAAGCTCATACTGTCATTAATAAAATCAAGCGGTGCATTTTCTGCATTAATGATATGTTCACTTAAATATTCGCTGTTTTTACGAACATCTAAAATATTTACCTCTTCTTCTTTCATTTTCTCAGCCAATTCCTCAGGAGAAATAGAAAGGATGGTATCAATTTCTTTACCAGCAGCTTTCCAGGCATTGAATCCGCCTTTTAAATACCCGATAGTATAATCATATCCTACACGAGCCAAACGAGTTATAACTTCTTCCTCACGGCCCTCATCGGTAACCAATAATATTTCTTGTTTAATATCAGGAATCATAGCTCCAACCCAAGGTGCAAAGTTGCCATCAATACCAATATTAATTGAGTTAGGAATAAAGCCTTTAGCAAAGTCTTGTGCATTACGGGTATCTAACACAATGGCACCTGTTTCATTGGCTGCAGCTTCAAAAGCTTCCGGTGAAAGTGCATGTTGACCACGTTGCAATACTTTATCAATACTTTCATAGCCTTGAATGTTCAACATTACATTTAATGGGAAATAGGCAGGTGGTGCTACCAATCCCGTGGTTACTTCTTTTATAAATTCAGCTTCGGTCATATCGGCACGCAAAGCATAATTAGTTTTCTTTTGATTACCTAATGTATCGGTAGTTTCTTTGCTCATATTTTTTCCGCAAGCACTTCCGGCGCCATGTGCGGGATATACCACTACATCATCGGGTAAAGGCATAATTTTATGACGCAATGAATGAAATAAATGAGAAGCCAGTTTATCTTGTGTTAAATCTGCTTTTACTTTTTGAGCTAAATCGGGACGGCCTACATCACCAATAAACAATGTATCGCCACTAAATAACGCAGTAGGCTTTCCGTTTTCATCCTTTAATAAATAACAAGTACTTTCCATAGTATGTCCGGGAGTATGCAGCACCTGAATGGTTACTTTTCCTACTTTTAATTCTTCACCATCTTTGGCACTATAAAAATCAAAAGCAGGTTGTGCATTCGGGCCATAAACAATTGGTGCTCCTGTTTTTTTAGAAAGGTCTAAATGACCTGAAACAAAATCGGCATGAAAATGAGTTTCTAAAACATATTTTATTTTAGCCCCATTTCTTTCAGCCTTTTGAATATAAGGCTCCACTTCGCGAAGTGGATCAATAATTACCGCTTCACCCTCACTTTCAATATAATAAGCACCTTGTGCTAAGCAACCGGTATAAATTTGTTCAACTATCATAAGCGCATTTTTTAAAATGATAAAATTAGTAAATTGATTTTATGCCATTGGTGATACAAATCACACACATCAGTTAATTTTTTAGTGTAACCACAATTCTCTAACAATAATGTAAATACCCATTATTAAAACAAACCAACCAAAGCCTTTTTTTAATTTATCACCATGAATTTTTTTCCCTAACCATCCGCCAATAAAGATGCCAACAATAGCAATGATGGTAACGACAATTAAAAACTTCCAATCTATGTCAAAATGCCCTAAATCACCGGTAAAACCAATTAATGAGTTTAATGCAATGATAAATAATGAGGTACCAACGGCCTCCTTCATAGGTAACCCTACCAACAATACCAAAGTAGGAATTAATAAGAATCCACCGCCTGCACCTAATAAACCCGTAATAAAACCAATGCCAATGCCGTAAACCAACAATTTAGGAATATTTATTTTTTTGTCGGAAACAACATCGGTTGTTTCTTTCTTTTTTCCACTGCGCATCATTGACAAGGAAGCTACCACCATTAATATGGCGAACAACACCATGGTCATTATGTTTTCCGTAATAACAAATGAACCAATGGTAGCAATTTTTTTAGGTATAGCCGGAATAAAATATTTGCGGGTAAGATAAACCGTTGCAATTGATGAAATACCAAATAACAATCCTGTTTTAATGCTTACTAAACCACGTTTATAACTATTATAAGCACCAACCAAACTTGTTGAGCCTACAACAAACAATGAATAGGAGGTTGCTAATAACGGATTTACACTAAACAAATATACCATAACCGGTACCGTTAGTATAGAACCACCACCACCAATTAAACCGAGTGATATACCTATTAAGGCAGATGCTAAATAACCAAAGACAGGATGCATTGATAATAAATTTATTGGTAAAATTGCTCATTAGGCGGCTTATATACAGTGACAAGTATCACACTTATCCGCAAATGGAATAAAATAAAAATATTTTTAACTTGTTATTTTGTTTAAAATCAGGAGCCTATGAAATAAACACTAAGACTCCTGATTAAAAAGGTAAATGATTATGCAGTACCAGGTAAAATTTTATGCCAATACATCCAAGGAAGAATCTTTGTTTTTAAAATCCACATTGTCCATCTTTCTTTACTTTGGTCAAAAGGAAACGTTTCCATGGGTTGATTATTATAATCAAATTCAGCTAATACCAATTTGCCGTAACCCGTTACTAAAGGACATGAAGTATAACCATTATAAGATGCGGTCATAGGTTTTGCATTCATTAGCGACAACAAATTCTGCACCAAAACAGGTGCTTGTTTACGAATAGCAGCCCCCGTACGAGATGTGGGCAAACTTGATGCATCACCTAATGAAAAGATGTTTGCATACTTTACATGTTGTAAAGTGTTTTTATCAACATCAACCCAACCGGCAGCATTTGCTAAAGGACTATTTCGTACAAAATCAGGAGCACTTTGTGGAGGGGTAACGTGTATCATATCAAAATTTACCCAATATTCTTCATCTTTATTTTGCTCACCAAAACCTACAAATTTGGCTTTTTTGGCAGGGCCATCAATTTCATCTAATCTAACAAAAAACTGGGTCTTAATGTTGCCTCTGGAAGCTACTTTTTTTAAAGTATTTTCATATTTTTCAACACCAAATAAGCGGGTACCACCGCTCCAATACTCTACTTGTGTTTTATTTAACAAACCATGTTTTCTAAAGTAATCGGTGGCTAAAAACATAATTTTCATAGGGGCTCCACCACATTTTACCGGCGTGTTTGGATTGGTGAAAATGGCTCTCCCTCCTTTAAAGTTTTTAATACACTCCCAAGTATAATTGGCTGTTTGAAAACTGTAGTTTGAACAAACACCATTCTTTCCTAAAGTTTCGGTTAAGCCTTTAATTGCACTCCAATTTAATTGAATACCCGGTGCAACCACCAAAAATTCGTATTCCACCTCTGAACCATCATCTAACGTTACCTTATTGACGTCGGGTAAAAAAGCATTTACTTTTTGTTGAATCCAATGCACTTGTTTGGGCATTACAGAAGCTTCAGATCGAACAGTGTCGTTAATATTGAATGCACCACCGCCTACCAAAGTCCATGCGGGCTGGTAATAATGTTTTTCAGCGGGGTCAATAATAGCAATATCTAATTGCTTATTTTTTAGTAATAATTTACTGGCAACAGAAATGCCCGCATTTCCGCCACCAACAATTACAATTTGATGTTTTACTGGCATAGCAATGTTATTTTAAATGAAAAATAATGCAATACAAGATAACAATATGTGACAAATATCACATAAAATTATTTTTATATTAGTCTATCAAACCTATAGGCTATGTCCACTAACAAGTAAATTTACTAATAGCTATTTTCATCCAATTTTACTTTCCCCTTAAAGGTCCAGAACACAAAACTAGTATAGATGGCAATAATGGGTACCCCAATGGCTGCAATAATGAGCATAATACCCAGTGAACGCGGAGATGAAGAAGCATTATGCACTGTTAGGGAATACAAAGGATTAATGGTGGAACGCACTATATTGGGATATAAGTTCATGGCAAAAGTTATGAGCAACAATGCTACTGTTAGTGCAGAAGAAAAGAAGCCCAACAAATACTTCCCATTTTCCAATAGGCGTCGTGTATTAATCGTATTAAATACGGTAACTACCGGAACAGCAATTAAGAAGGGGTAACGTTTAATGGTATTGGCCATGTGTGGATAGTATACCAAAGTAACAATGGTGAGCAGCATATAAAATACCACAAATACCCTACTGGTATCGTGCACCATTAAAGATAGTTTGGTATATAATCGCTTTTCGGTTTTCATTACCAAATAAATTGAGCCATGCATTGCAAATAAGGAAAGTGTTGTAGCACCTGTTAATAATGCATAAGGATTTAATAACTGTAAAAAGTTACCGGTGTATTCAAAATGTTCATTTATCGGCAAACCAATAATTAAATTACCCAATACTACACCTAACAAAAAACCAATAAGTGAACTAGAAGCGGAATACAATACATCCCATAATTTACGCCACCACAACATGGGTTCTTTACTTCTGAACTCAATAGATATGGCTCTTAAAATCAGCAACACCAAAAACAGCATAAAAGGAAGGTAAAAGGCCGAAAAAATAGTTGCATACACATCGGGGAAACCAGCAAACAATGCACCACCGCCAATTACCAACCATACTTCATTACCATCCCACACCGGGCCAATGGCATTTAAAGCAATGCGACGGCTTTCCTCTTTTTTAAATAACAAATGAATGGCGCCGGCACCCAAATCAAAGCCATCTAAAATTGCATAACCGGTAAATACCGCACCTACAATTGCAAACCACCAGGTGGATAATTCAATACCTAAAAAAGTTTCCATATTAATGCATTAAAGGGTTATCGCGTTTAGTTGCTGTAGGCATGGCATCTACTAAATTTTGTTCAGCATCATCAAGTCCATGCTGTATTTTTTTATTCAATAAATAAATGAATAAAGCAAAAAGCAACAGATACAAAAGGGTAAATAATATTAGTGAAAACCACACTTCATTTTCTTTAACGGCTTTAGATAAAGCATCGCTTGTGCGTAATAAACCATATACCACCCAAGGTTGCCGCCCCACTTCGGCCGAATACCAGCCTAACTGGTTAGCCATTTCAGGCAATAAAACAGCAAAAGCAAACACCAGCATCAACCATTTTTTTTGAAATAATTGTTTACGCCACAGTAAAAAAGAGGCATACAATGTTAACGCAATCAGCAATAAACCAATAGCAACCATAAAATGGTAGGTTTGAAAAACAAAATTTACAGCTGTAGGCCTGTCTTCCGGTTTAAAATATCTTAGTCCCTTTACCGGAGTAGTAAAATCACCATTTATTAAGAAAGATAATCCACCGGGAATTTTAAGGCCGGTAACTGATTCAGATTTATTATTAACATAGCCCAACAAGTACATATCGGCAGCCGCTAAACTATCATAATGCCCCTCAAATGCAGCTAATTTAGCAGGTTGGTTAACGGCTACTCCTTTTGCAGATCGGTCGCCTAAAAAAAGTTGCAGTAAAGCCGACACAGTTGCAATAGCTAAAGCTACTTTAAAAGCCTTTTTTGAAAGTTCAACATGTTTGTTTTTATACAAATAATAGGCATGAACACTTAACACCAGAAAAGATCCTGCTAAAAATGCGCCCACCCACACATGTAATAATCTATCTACAGAAGAAGGATTAAAAACCATAGCCCAAAAGTCTGTTACTTCGGCCCTTACAGTTAAGCCATGCCCCACCAAATGATACCCTGCGGGGGTTTGTTGCCAAGAGTTGGCTACCACAATCCACACAGCAGAGAACATAGAACCCAATGTAACCATTAAAGCAGAGAAAAAATGCATTTTGGGAGAAACCTTATTCCAACCAAATAACAGCACCCCTAAAAAGCCTGACTCTAATGCAAAAGCAAAAATGCCTTCAGCGGCCAGCGCACTGCCAAAGATATCGCCCACAAAACGAGAATAGGTGGCCCAATTGGTGCCAAATTCAAATTCCATTACAATACCGGTTGCAACGCCAATGCCGAAAATAAGGGCAAATATTTTTATCCAGAACCTGGCCAGTTGGGCATATTGCGGGTTTTTTGTTTTTAAATACAACCCTTCAAACCCAACCAATACCACGCCTAACCCAATACTTAACGGTGGATATATATAATGAAATGCAACGGTAAATGCAAACTGTATTCGGGAAAGTAATTCTAAATCCATATTATTGAAATAATTTATGAAATTAAATGAATGCAAATACGTTTAGAAAATGCAGGATAAAACAATGTAGCAAAGTTATTGAATACTGACAAGGGGAATGTGATTTTAATTACAATTTAAAAGATTATACGCTTATAGTGTAGTAACGCTTAACTCATCTTCAAACAAAAAAATATAATAACCAAGTTATTCTACAAACAAGTTCTGACCGACAACAAAGTCTTATATATATAACTACACTTCCATTATTGTCCAAATTTTTTATTTGACATAAGACAGATGGGTTTCCATTTGCCTACATAAACATGATTAAAATCATAAGTGTAACTAACATCTATCATAATACAAGCCGGTAGGCGTAGGTAATTTTACATCATCAAAGCAAAGCATATGAAACACATTGTAATATTAGGAGCCGGCACTGCAGGCACCATGATGGCCAACCACCTGAAACACGAATTAAATTTAAAGGAATGGGATATTAGCATTATTGATGAACGAAAAGAACATCATTACCAACCCGGTTATCTGTTTTTACCCTTTGATATTTACAGCCCTGAAGACATTATAAAATCTATTACTGAATTTATACCTAAGGGTGTCAACTTTATTAATGAAAGTATTGATAAAGTTGTAGCACAAAAAAATACTGTTTTATTAACCAACGGTACCGCCATTCCGTATGATATTTTAATTATTGCTACCGGCGCCAAAATAGCACCGGAAGAAACCACCGGCATGAAAGGTGCAGAATGGCATCGGTCAGTATTTGACTTTTATTCATTTGAAGGGGCTTTAGCACTTCGCAATAAATTAAGAGACTGGACCGGAGGAAACCTGGTAGTACACATTACCGAAATGCCCATTAAATGTCCGGTAGCACCTTTGGAATTTGCATTCCTGGCCGACTCTTACTTTAAGCACAAAAACATGCGTGACAAAGTAAACATCACTTTTGTTACACCCTTAAGCGGAGCATTTACCAAACCCAAAAGCACTGAAGCATTACAGCATTTATTAGATGAAAAACATATTAGCATTGTTAGCGACTTTGCTATTCAGGAAGTAGACAACGAAAACAAAAAAATAATTGACTACAGCGGTAAAGAAGTACCCTTTGATGTATTGGTTACCGTACCTACTAATAAAGGTGATGCCGTTATGGAGCGCTCAGGTTTAGGTGATGAGTTAAACTATGTACCCACTAACCGAGCAACTTTACAATCAAAAAGTCATGAAAACATCTTCGTAATTGGCGATGCTTCTAATATTCCCGCTTCAAAAGCAGGCTCTGTAGCACACTTTGAAGCCGAAATATTAACTGAAAATATACTGCACTACATAAAAGGTGAACCCTTAAAAGAAGAGTTTGACGGACATGCCAACTGCTTTATTGAAACAGGTAACGGTAAAGCATTGCTGATTGATTTTAACTATACCCATGAACCCGTTGAAGGTACATTTCCTTTCCCCGGCGTTGGCCCACTTCGACTTTTAAAAGAAAGCCGCATGAACCATATGGGCAAATTAGCCTTTAGGTGGATTTATTGGAATATGCTTTTGAAAGGAACACATATACCTTTTGTGTCAGCCACCATGCAGGAAGCAGGTAAACATTTTGATTAAAGAATATTTTTCACCATAAAATAAAACACAATGGAAACACAATTAGCCAACACCACTGTTGACGTAAACGAAGAAGGTTACCTAACCAATTTTGCACAATGGACTCCTGCCGTTGCAGAAGCTATTGCCAACAGTTTAAACATTACTTTAACCCCGAGACATTGGGATGTAATTAAATACTTACAAAACGAATACAAAAACGATAGTCCGCTAAGTATTAGAAAAATAGGTAAAAGCGGTGTAGTAGACATAAAGGAATTTTACCAATTATTTCCAAATGCCCCATTAAAAGCGGCTACAAAAATTGCCGGCATACCTAAACCTGCCAGTTGTATTTAACTTTTAAAAAAAATTATATGAGCGAATTTAATGGCGAAGTAAGAAAGATGATGATTATACTTTCTAAAGCCTCACTTGAAAATGTTTATGCCGCCTTTGTTTTAGCCAATGGTGCCCGCATGGAAGGCATTGAAGCTGAAATGTTTTTTACCTTTTTTGGTTTAGAGGCAGTGCATAAAGGGAAATTAGAACATTTGCATACCGCCACCGTTGGTAACCCTGCTTTAAACATTCCCACACTGTTAGGTGGTTTACCCGGTGTAGAAGCACTGGCAACTAGCATGATGAAAAAAGAAATGGAAAGAATTGATATGCCTGATGTGCTAGAATTCTTAGATATTTTAAAAGCTTCCGGCGTTAAACTTTGGGCCTGCAAGTTAGCCATGGATATGTTTCACTATAAGAAGGAAGATTTGTATGATGATTTAGACGGCATTATAACTGTAGGCGATTTTTACAAACAAGGAGCCGGATTAGGCTCACATATGCTTTTCGTTTAAATTGGTTGGCAAACCATTGATTGTGGTATTATACGGGTTATTTCCATAACCCGTATTTTTTTGTATGCCCATATTCCATTCCCTTCTTTTTCACCAACTATACTATAGTTAATGCCTATACATTAGCAATATTTATCATCACAAAAAGCCGCCTTTCTTTAAAAAGGCAATCCATTTTTCATAACCGCCACCGGTTTGGGTTAAGTGAAGCCCATCGGCTGTGTATTTGGCATTTAATCTGCCTTTTGCATCGGTAAATAAATCGTGAATATTAATGAATGGCACTTGCAATGGCTGTATGGCAGCCTTAATTAATTGATTGGCCTTTAAAATGTATGCCTGCTTATCATAGTGTTGGGGAAAATTCAACACATCTGGATTAACAGGCATTATGCTTTCAACATAAATTTGGGTATGGGGACTCCCTTCTTTTAATCTTTGTACAATGGTAGCAATGTTGTGGGCAATAACAGTACCGGGAATATCTTTCCCAATATCGTTAATACCAATAAGCAGAAATACTTTTGCCGGTTGCATGGCAATAATTTCCGGTAGGCGATGCAGCACACCATAGGTAATATCACCACCAATACCCCGATTCACCACGTTAGAATCGTTTAATAATTTTTGCCAATTGCCCATTTCGGTAATACTGTTTCCAAGAAAAACAATGGGATGTTTGGGCAGTTTTTGTGTAGCAAATAAAGCTATTCGTTCGGCATAATGTTCGGGTATAAAGCCCGTTGTGTCAAACAAACGCTGGTTGGTTACCTGCGCCGTGCCGGCAACCACCGTTGCAAAAGTTAGCAGCAAAAGTGTTACTAGTTTTTTCATACTATTTTTAATTTTATGGTTCATCCCAACATTGATTGACATAATACAAAGCCCCCGTTTAAAACAAAGTTTTATAAGGAACTAAAAATATATATCCAACAAAGCAAGGAGGGAATAAGTAAACGAGACCGACGTAAGTCGCTTTAATAATTTTTATTAAATATACAATTGCAAAAAGGCGAAAACAAATATTTTTAAAATATATATTTATAGCAATTGCTACACCTATCATACAATTAAAATATATATATATTGCTATTGGTAGGTGGCTTTTCTTTTTTTGTAAATTCATTAAAATGTTTGTATAAGCTGCAACAACAAATCGTTAGCAGCTTTTGACATTAATACAAGTTCAGAATCTTCAATCGCTTCAATATGATACACAGCAGGTTCGCCTGATAAAAAACTATATAAATCGGCTATAAACCATCCCTCCATCGCAAATTGAACAATGTGTTCATTGCCATTATTATGAAGGGTGTATGAACGTAACAATCCTTTTTCAACAAAAGCAGTGTATTTACAAACATCGCCCTCTTGTAAGAAATAGTACTTTTTTCGAATTTTTTTATGCACTATGTTTTTTGAATTAAATCCACTTCAGCTTCAGTAAGTTTTACTTTAGAGTTGATGTGCTGAATATAGCTACTGCTCATAATAATGTTGATGATAACAATGCGCTGATTTTAAAACAAGAAACCCAATATTAATTGCTGCAAATTAATTCAATTGAACCAACCAACTCATTTCATTATTCGAAAAGTAAGTAGGTAGCTCATTGTACAAGCATATATGCTTCGCAAGCATGATGCAATTGTTGATTGTACACTAATAAAAAAATTCCGGATGGGTATTTTGAGGTACACCATCCGGAAATTATTGTGTGCAATAACTGTGCTAATTACTCTGCTTTCCAGGTATTATTAGCGTGGTTAAAGTCGGGTATTTTGTTGTTAGGATCAATTACCACTTTGGTAATTTTATCGGTTGATGGATAACGGAATTTCCAGGTAGCACCATGTTGCCAAATTTCAACCGGTAAATGAACGGTACCCACTTTACCATTGGCTTCGGTAATTTGTACCGTAACCGGCATAGGCAATTGACCTAAATTTTCAATGGTAATTAAACTACCATCGGCAGGATTATTATCATTATAAGTAACACCTTTTACTGCTTGGTCAATACGCCAGTTATACATGAACCAACCGCGCCAGAACCAATCGAGGGTTTCACCGGTATAGTTTTCAATACAATGGAAGAAGTCCCATGGGGTTGGATGTTTGAATGCCCATTGGTGTACGTAATAACTAAAGGCGCTATCAAAACGACCGGGGCCTAAAATTTCTTCGCGCAGCAATTGCAAGCCCATACCGGGTTTATAGTATGCATATACACCCAAGTTTTGCGGTTGAATAACATCGGGAATAGTGAAAATACTTTCGGTGCTATCTCTAAACACATAACGAGCCGCCATGTGGCGATTATCCATACGATGGTCTAAAAATTCACCCTTATTGAAATTTTCATCTGCCATGGTATTAATAAAGGTATTGAAGCCTTCATCCATCCAAGGGAATTTACGTTCATTACTACCCACAATCATGGGGAACCAGTTATGGCCAAATTCGTGTGAAGTAACATTCCATAAGCTAGGACCGCTTGCACGGTAGCTACAAAATACAATACCGGGATATTCCATACCACCAACAATACCGGCTACGTTGGTAGCGGTAGGATAAGTAAATTCAAATAAATATTTTGAATAATATTCAATAGCTCCTTTTACAAATTCAGTAGAACGTTTCCAACTACTATCACCATTGCTTTCAACAGGGTATACACTCATAGCCAGCGATTTTTTGCCACTGGGCAAATTAATGCGGGCAGCATCCCAAATAAAGGCACGTGAAGCAGCCCAAGCCACATCGCGGGTATTTAAGCATTTAAACTTCCAGGTTAGCATTTTTTTAAACGGACGGCTATTAGGGTCCGTTACTTCAGCAGCCGTGCGTAACATAACAGTTTTATCACTTTGTGAAGCTTCTTTCCAACGTTTTAATTCCGTAGCGGTTAAAACTTCTTGTGGATTCATTAATTCACCGGAGCCTACGACAATTAAATTACCGGGTACCGTAACATTATAATCAATGTTACCATATTCCAAATAAAATTCACCTTGACCCAAGTAAGGTAAAGTGTTCCAACCATTCACATTATCGTACACACACATACGGGGGTACCATTGTGCTATTTCATAAATCCAACCATTTTTTGTATTCAATCTACCCAAACGGTCGGTACCATATTCAGGAATTTTAAAGCTGTAATTAATTTTCAACTGAATTTTTCCGCCTTGTGCTTTCAATAATTTGGACAATTTAATTTGCATGCGGGTATCATTAATTAAGTAATTGGCTTTTTCGGCTTTACCTTCAACCACTACTTCAACCGATTCAATATTATACCCCCCATTAAAATTATTACGGTTAGCCCAGCGACCACCGGTAACAGCAGTGGTAGCCACACCGCGAGAAGATTGGTTATAAATATTCTGATCTAACTGCAACCACAAAAACGACAAATTTTGCGGACTGTTATTGGTATAATTAATAACAACAGACCCTTTGATGCTTTGATTCAAGGTATCTAATGCTGCATTAATGGAATAGTCGGCGCGATTTTGCCAATATTCCGGACCGGGGGTACCATCGGCAGCCCTTACTTTATCGCCAAAGGCGGGATAAAACATGGGTGCAAATGCCTCATGTTGATTGTAATTACCGGTAGTTTGTGCCTGAGCACCCATGGCCATAGCCAGCACCAGTAAAAGAGAACTCCATTTCTTCATGTGCTAAAATTTGAATGAATAATTAAAGATGCTAAAAAAAGAGCATCTAAGATAAGCAAGGTAGGCAGGTATTAAAAAAAATATTGGATGATTGGTGAGCATTTTAGGTAAAAATTAATATTGGATGAAAAAAACCTAGCAATGGTGGGTATTGGGAAAGATTTGTTCGACAGGTGTTCGACTCATTTTATGCAAACCCCATATTTTTTCGGCATTTGCCGAAACTGTATCGAACTTGTATCGAAGTTGTCTCGAAGGAGGTAGGGAGAAAAGTGAATACATGGAAATTTTAGCCTGCATTTTGCAAGAAAATAAATTAAACAAAATAACTATTCCAATACGTAGAAATACGTTTTTATGTATGATGAGTAATAATTATTTTAGTATTTCATTATTGTAAAAAATTTGGCCTTGCTGATGGGAAATTATTCTGTGAGTGACAGTGGCGAAGCCATAAATAGAATTGAATAGATGCCTAGTTTACCTGTTGTACCATTACCCTATTTGTTTCATAGGCCGGGGCATGGTGTGGGTATATTTATTGATAAAGAGCGTAGGGTAAATACCCTTATGAAACAAAAAGCAGGCATATAACAAGCAGGCAGCAGGTGCATGCTGCACCATAGTTTTGCCGCCCATTGAT
>NZ_JBMFQT010000013.1:0-1709 GCF_049968455.1 Hydrotalea sp.
ATAGTTTTTAAATTTCTGTTACCGAATTGATAAGTGAAATTTAAACTGATACTTCTGTTATAAGTGTTGTTCAAAGAATTGTTGGCAGTAAAAAGTGGATTAGTAAAAAGGCTTTGCCAAAACTTGGAAGAACCGTTATATATATCAGATAAATAAATATAAAATGAAAAGTTTTTGAAAGTTTTCTTTATCATAATATCCAAATTAGAAATTCCATTAATAGTATGTGCAGCAAGTGTCTGCTGGGGTGAATTATAATGCAGGGTTACAAAAGCCATCCAGTCCTTTTTTTTAGTTAAATATACATAGTTATCCCAATTTATCATACCATTGGCATTGTTTAACAGAATATTTTCTACGTTGGTATTGCCTTTGTAATGGGTATAATTAAAAGCAGTGTTAATGTATGTATCCCATTTATTATTGATAATGGTCTTGTATAAAGTGAATGTAATTGAATAGGTATTACTGGAACCATAATTCAAATAAGTGTTATTAAATTTATTTTGATTATTTTCAACAACCGGTATTATAAAATTACTATATGCATTTTGTATATGTGAATAGCTGGCTACAATACTGAATAAATTATTATAAACATAGGTAAACTCAGCATTATTATATAATTGGGGTTGAAGAAATGGATTATTCTGTGCAAAAAAAGTGGGATTGTAGTAGGTACGCCCCGGGAAAAGCAATTCAATGGATGGACGCATAATTTTTCTGGCAAACGAAAAACCAAAATTGTTTTTTGCATTAGCAGCATAACTTAGGCCGAAAGAGGGAAAAAAATTAACATAGTTAGAATCCTTTGAAATACCGGTGTTTTTCTCTTGGGTATTATACTGTGTAGTTTCTATCCTCCCACCAATATTCATTTGCCATTTATCTGAAATAGTATAAGCAAATGAGGTATAGCCGGAACCATAATTTTCAGTATAAGCATAATGTTTACTAAGCATTGTATCTAATACATAATTGTTAGGATATCCGTTATAATATTTTAAATTATTATCTACTTGTGTTTGGCTAAACTGAATACCCAAAATCCACTTTAAATGGTTAGATAGTTGATTGCCATAATCAATCCTTTCAGATAAATTAAAAAAGTTTTGTGGTAAATGATTGTTATAAATACCAATATTGCCAATCAAATTTCCCTGCTGGTCTAATTGATTAAAATTTCCTACACTATTTTGTTCCTGATAAAATTTGTTGTAATCTACATTAACATCAATATTTTGTTTATTTAAAGAATCAAACTGATGATGAAAATATATATTTCCGAAATTATATATATAATGATCTGTTCCATTAACATAGGTTTGTATTGGATTATTAAAACCTGACTGATTGGAAGGCTGATGATAAATGAGATTATTATCAATGGTATTACCATTCACTGTGGAATACCAGCCTTTGTAACTTAAAGTGTTGTTATTATTGATATAGTAATCTGCATTTAAGCCACCACCGGCTACGCTGTAACGTCTGTAGTGATCAGTAGTAGTTGAATCTTTTGAATCGTCTGTATAAGTAAAACTGTTATACCCTGTATTATAATTAAAATTACTGCTTAGATAAGGAATAAACTGTAATGCCAGATTATGTTTATTATAATTAACAGAACCATTTAATTGAGAAGTATTATAAACACTTTGCTGCGTGTTTAACTGAATATTGCCCATCCATCCTTCATTTAAATTTCT
>NZ_JBMFQT010000013.1:1808-72890 GCF_049968455.1 Hydrotalea sp.
ATTTAATTGAGAAGTATTATAAACACTTTGCTGCGTGTTTAACTGAATATTGCCCATCCATCCTTCATTTAAATTTCTGGAAATATTTATATTGATGATTCCTCCTGTAATATCAGCATTATATTCACTTCCAGGATTGGTAATTATTTCGATATTTTTAATATTTTCAGCAGGAAGCGCTTTTAACATAGCAATGATTGTTTGCCTTGGCAAATTGCTTTTTCTATTATTAATATACACAGTAGTATTAGTTTTATTAATAATTGAAAAAAAGTCATCATTTTCATTATAAATTACCAATGGTACATAACGCATTAACTGTAATCCATTGATACCGGCTGCCACCCATTTATTGGGTGTAAAAACAAAACGATCGCCCCTTTTTACAAAAAGCGGTTTTTTAGCATTAACTGAAACATCTTTTAATGTATGCACAGAATCAACAAGCGTAATTTGCAAATGGGCATCACTATTTAGTGTAATAGTTTGCATAAAAGTATTGTAGTTAAGGCTTTTACAAACCAGCAAATACCGACCTTTAGGTAAAGATGGAACAGAGAAATTACCTAAACTGTCTGATACCCCCGCACCTATTAATACACTATCTTTTTGAACAAGAATCGTAGCTAATAGGATAGGCTTATCAACAGCATTTTTTATATTGCCATGAATAGAATACTGACTCAAAGCTGGTATTGAACAAATTGAAAATAGTAAAATATAGAGTACTTTTTTGAGAAAAAAATTAATTAAACAATCCATATTGCATTTTTAGTTAAAATTTATTCATTTCAATTGCCTAATTCTAACTGGTTCTTTATTAATTGAAAATAATGGCTTTTATTATATACTAATTTTTCATGATTGCCTTGTTCTATAATTCTTCCGTTATTTAAAACAATAATTTTATCTGCATTTTTTACAGTACTCAACCTATGCGCAATAATAACAACAGTTTTTCCATGAAAGAATTTATTCAAATTATCCATTATTTCTCTTTCATTGTTTGCATCTAAAGAACTAGTGGCTTCATCAAAAAAAATAAATTCCGGATTTTTGTAAATAGCTCTTGCAATTAGTATACGCTGTTTCTGACCACCACTTAATTGCATCCCTACAGAACCAACCTTAGTATCAAATTTCATAGGCAGGCTCAAAACAAAGTCGTAAATGCATGCTATACGCGATGCTTCAATGATTTTTTCAATATCGATATTTTCATCAGCTATTGCTATATTTTGTGCAATGGTGCCGGCAAAAATATGTCCATCTTGTAGCACACTACCGCATCGCAATCGCCATTCATTTCCATTTAATTCAGATAAATCTAAATTATTCAAAAATATATTACCATTTGTTGGTTTATAGTAACCTAAAAGTAGTTTTAATAAGGTAGTTTTACCACTTCCACTATTCCCAACAATAGCAGTAATTTTATTTGAAGGTATCTGTAAATTAATATTATGAAGGACAAACGGATTAAAGCTTCCCGGATATTTAAATGAAACATTTTCCAGATTGATTGATGCAATAGCCGAAGGTGATGTTTCTTTTTCCGTGTATGCTTCCTCCGATTCAGAATATACTTCCTCAATTCTTTCTTTAGCGATTATTGTGTCCTGAAATTCTTTTACATCATTTGTAAAGTTCATTACAGGGCCATTTAGTTGACCAAGTATATAGGTAATACTTAATAAAGAACCAACCGTCATTTTGTTATGTATTATTAAATATGCGCAAAGCCCTATTATCAATAGTTCTTTTATTTTAGAAAAAAAATTGGCACCTATTAGCTGATACATATTTAAAAATAATGACTTTAAATTCAAATGATTTAATTTTTCCTGTAAATATGTAATTTTTTTTATTTTAGTATTTTGAGCAGAAAATACTTTAATTTCTGGCATATTCATGATAAATTCATACAAAAAATTATTCATTTCAGATTGCTTCAAAAACATTGCATACTCTAATATTTTTCGATTATTGAGAAAAAAGCTGATCCACAATACAGAGAAAAAGCTGAAAGCAAAAAAAAGAAAAAACACCAATGGATTGATAAAAAAAAGAATAACAGAAAAAATTATGAAATTTAATATGTCAATTAAAAAACCTAACCCTTTCCAAGTAATAAATGATTGAATTTTTGAGTGTTCATTTATCCTAATAAGCGTATCTGAATTAAGTCTGGTATCAAAATACTGAATAGGCAATTTTAATAATTTGTACAAAAAGTTTTCTTTTAACTGAATAGAAAGGTTATAATTCATTTTTGTTAAAATCAAATCACTGAATAACTCACCTAAAAAATTACTAAAAAATAAAATAAATTGTGCTATAAGCAGTATCCAGACTAAGGAAACTGATTTACCTAAAATACCTTTATCAATTGTTTTCTGAAAAAAAAACGGCATTGCCCAGTTAGCAAGTAAACCAAGAATTAATAAAATTGCAGCTAATAAATATTTCCCTTTATTAAGAAGTAAAAAGTTTTTAATATTATAATTAAATTCTTTACTCTTAGCATTTACTAACTTTGAAAAATTGATTTTTTTACTATATTTTTTATCTTCTACATAAATAGCAACGCCTTTTAAATTTGTTCCCTGCCACTCAGATTGAAAAGCTTCCTGATCTATTCGAATTTTCCCATATGCTGGATCTGCTAAGTAAAATTCATAATTACCATTCTTTTTTTGTTTAATCCTATACAAAACAACAAAGTGTTCCTGTTTCCAAAATAAAATTAAGGGTATTGATATATCTATCAATTGTTCAATGGTCAATCTAATTCCCTTAGCATTAAACCCAATTTTTAATGCCCCATTAATAATATCTTGAACTGAAACACCCATTCGAGTGATTTCACAAGCCTTTTTAATATGTTGTATCGGAATCTTTTGATTATAATAAAGTGCAATCATTGCAAGGCAAGCCGGACCGCAATCAACACTTTCCAGTTGATGAACAAACTTGATTTTGTTACTATTGAATCGCCAAAATTTCATCAATTTTCTCTTTTATAACATTGTTTTTTTGATTTTCATCGCCATTATAAACACAATATTCTTCATTTTCTAAAGCCTCTAAAGCATGCTGTGAGCAACCTCCATTGCAAAGGGGCAGTATCCTGCAAGAAAGACAGGGTTTATTTTGGAATTTTGAGTTCATTCTTTTTTCTAAATAACCGTCTTCCCAAACTAAATCGCCTTCACGACTTAAATAGCCCGCCCTGTTTTGGCTTGTAAAATCACGTGCAGTACATTTAAATATATCACCATTATAATTAATAACTGCACTATTCAGCTTATCAGCATAACAGGAAGCATGTACATTATTGGGTGAATTTTTGGTGGTTGCATTCATTTTTTTATTGCGGATACGTTTAACATTATCTGCCAAATGAATATCTGTATCATCTAATGCTTCATTTTGCCATACTCTATGAAAATCAAATATCAGATATTTATCCTTAATTTCCTGTTCAATATCGTCAAACTCTTCTGCAATTCTATATATATCATGTATGTTTTTATCAGTGTAATTTATACGAAGGCGTACAAAAAAATGATTGTTAAGTAGAAGTTTTATATTTTCAATTATTTTACTATATGAACCTTTTAATGCGCTTACAAAACGAACCATATCATGCTTTTCTTTGTACCCATCTAAAGTAATTTGCAAACCACAACTTATTTTATTTTTTTTAAAATAATCAATAAACTCCTGGCTAACCAAATAACCATTGGTTGTAAATCCAATATCATACTCAATATTTGTTTGCTTTACTTCATGTAAAAAATGATTTATGATGGGAATCACATCTCTTTTAAAGTACAATAGTGGCTCGCCACCAAAAAAAGACAATGTAAAATGCCTTAAAGCCTTTTTTTGCAATATTTTCGTGCAAAATTTATTTATACTGTCAATCATTGTTTCGTTAAGAGATGAACCTTTTACATGCGTTTCATAACAATACCAGCATTTAAAGTTGCAATTCATGCTTGGGTTGATTGTTAAAAAAAATAATTCAGGATTGTAGTCTACTTTATAACGTAAGTCTTTTACCAGTTGCAATTCATCTACCGATTCGTTTACTATAAATGATTCATTTATTAAATACTCATAAAATGTTGGATGTATTTCTTTCAATCCCTCTATTCCTTCTAAGATAGCAGCCTCTAATAATTCTTTCAAAAAACTTTCTACAAAAATTACTTTTTGATAAAAGGCATTATAAATTGCAAACTTATCATTATAAGGTATAATACTATTATACTTACTAAATTTCATAAAAAAATAATTTATTTTATTTAATGTCGTTTTCCACAACCCTTTACACAATTTCCTTTACAATTTGTATTGGTTCCGGTGGCAGGTTTCGTTGTTTTTTTATTGTAACAATTAACTTTACAGTTCCCGCTATTACAATTATTACTCATTAAATTATTATCCGTTAAACCACTTGTACATTCAAGGGCAGATGAAAAACCACCTATTAATTGTCCATTTTCTTTGGTGGTAAGTTGTTCAATATGAATTATCATAAAATTAATTTTAAATATTTAAAGCACTGTCATCAAAAAAAATAATGACAGTGCTAAAATGGCATTTTTTATAAATGCGTGCCACATGCAATTATATTTGTCTGATGGCATCCTTTTACACAATTACCTCCATTACAATTATTTGTAACCGGATCTGACATTGATAACTGATTAAAGGAAGCAGCTAATGAAAAGCCACCCATTAAGGTCCCATTTTCAGTTTCATATAATACTTCAATGGCATTTAAATCCAATTGCTTAGATTTTTTTTGTTCATTGGTATTTTTCATTTTGTTAATATTTATTTTCCCCTCCCCTGCCTAACACTCATGGGGTCAGATCTTCAGCGGATTTTTTACCTGCTTGTCTGCAAGGGGCTAATACCTGTTTATTGCATGGCCTTTGTAACAAACAGTTTTCCCTTTTTTTACCGGTAAATGGTATGATGGGTGTACATCCAAACATATGAGATAAAAATAATCACTCAAAACCACAAAAACGTACGTAGTTTTACGCTATTTTATACGTATTTCTGCGTTATTTTAAAAACCCTAAACAAAATTTTGTAATTCATTTGCTTTTACATAATATTGGAATATTAAATATATTCCTGTATGGCTACCCCTTTTTCCGCAGCCATTGTTGATGATCGTTTGCGTGATTTGGAATTAGTGAAAAACCATCTCCAAAAAATAAAGGAGTGTGGCAGTATTTATACCAGTACTAACCCCAATCATTTTTTTGAACATTTAAATACCACCCCCTATTTACCCGATATTGTTATTACCGATTGCCAAATGCCCGAAATTGATGGTATGGCATTAACCCGTTTAATAAAACTGTTTTTCCCTTCCATTCAAACAATTGTTGTTTCCGGTTTATTGTTAGAAGCAGATGTGGCCGAATTATTAGATATTGGTGCCAGCGCCGTTATTGCAAAAGGTTCATTGCAAATACCAAAAAACATTACTTTACAAATGGCTATTAATGCAGTTACACAAAATAAAATTTTTATTGACCCTTTTTGGGAGGAATCACTCGTACAAAAATTATTAAGCCAGTTACAAGAAAAAAAAGAACACCGGCACACACCCCATTTCTCTGAACATGAACAAAAAATAATACAATTATTGGCTACCCATCATCAATACAAATCCATTGCCCAACTTATGCACTTATCGCACCGTACCGTTGAAACCCATATAAAAAAAATAGCAGAAAAAGCCGATACAACTAATAAGGCGCAAATCATTGCCTATGGTATTAAAAACTTTCTTATCCGCGTATTCCGTGGCTAATTTTCAGTATACTTTACCTGGTTTCTGCATTCACTTTTTCCAAAAAATAATAGGTGCATTAACTATTTATTCACTCTATTTTCAATAAAATCTAAGGCAATGGCATAGGCAACTAATGCAAATGCCTTCATTTCCAATTTTTTACCTTTATTTTACAGCATTTTAGTACCCTAAATGCACTGTTATCTATGATTGTTAATTTAAGTGATACCCATAGTTTGGTAAGTAATTTTACGGCGGAAATCAGAAATATTCATGTTCAAACCGACCGTATGCGCTTTCGCCGCAACTTAGAGCGCATTGGCGAAATTGCTGCGTATGAAATTAGTAAACAATTGCCTTGGCATGAAGTGGAAACACCTACCCCATTGGGTATTCACAATAGTAAAGTTTTATTAGAACAGCCGGTATTAGCCACCATTTTACGGGCAGGTTTACCCATGCACCAGGGTATGTTGAATTATTTTGACAAAGCAGATAATGCTTTTGTTTCAGCCTACCGTAAACACCAC
Organism: Hydrotalea sp.; assembly: GCF_049968455.1. NCBI lineage: Bacteria > Pseudomonadati > Bacteroidota > Chitinophagia > Chitinophagales > Chitinophagaceae > Hydrotalea > Hydrotalea sp. The sequence continues at coordinate 8,166 of NZ_JBMFQT010000013.1, forward strand.
CACGATGGCAGTTTTGAAATTAACTTGGAATACATGAGCTGCCCATCATTAGACAATAAAACCATTATTATTACCGACCCCATGCTGGCTACAGGGGCCTCATTGGTGAAAACCATTCAATTCATTCAACAGGAATATACACCGGCTGCCATACATGTAGTGGCCGCCATTGCCTGCACCGTAGGTATTGAATTTGTACAAAGAGAATGCGGCACCAACATCCATTTATGGTGTGCCGATATTGATGACGAATTAACGGCAAAAGGATATATAGTGCCCGGACTGGGTGATGCCGGCGATTTGGCTTATGGATATAAAGACCAATCCTAACTTTTTTTTGTTAAATTGTTCAACAAAATAAAAAGATATACAGCATTTCTTGTATTTTGTATATCTGTTTTTCATCACTTATAAATGGCAAGGATGGGTTACTGCATTTTATAACATGCTATGTTTAAATTGTTCATCCATTGGCCACTGTACCCATGAAAAAAATTGTACTATTTACCTTACTGCTGTTAGGATGTCTGCAATTGTGGGCACAAGACCCGCATTTTTCACAGTTTTTTTCTTCGCCGCTTACCCTTAGTCCTGCCTTTACCGGTAAGTTTGATGGCAACTTACGTGTAGCCGGTAATTACCGTAACCAATGGCCTACCATTAATAATGCCTTTACAACCGGTACTGCTTCTGTTGATTTTCATATTATGCAAAATAAAATTGCACCTAACGATGTTTGGGGCTTGGGCTTTATGGCCTATAATGATAACAGTGCCAACGGTGCCGTAAAGTTTAATTATGCAACGGTTTCTACTGCTTACCATAAAGGATTAGATGAAGATGGCAACAATACTATTGGCCTGGGTGTGCAATTAACCTATGCCAACATGATGATTAATACGGCCGGGCTTACTTTTGAAGACCAACTTACCAGCAATGGCTTTACCGGTGTTACCAGCGAAGTATTTAATGGAGCTACCCTAAAATCGAATTACATGGATGTGAATGCCGGTATATTATACAATGGCAGTACCGGCGAAAGAAATAATTATTATCTAGGTGTTAGTTTATACCATATAACACGTCCGCAGCAATCATTTACCGGTGCCACCTATTCATTAAACCCTAGGGCTACCATTCATGCAGGTACCTATTTTCCCATTAGTGATAATACTACTTTGCACCTAAGTGCTTTACAAAGCTTTCAGGGCGGGGCTTCCGAAACAGTTATCGGTGGGGCTTTTCAATTTACCCCTACCCTTAATTTAGAACAGGATGTTAGCGTATATGCCGGTGCATGGATGCGTTTAAAAGATGCTATTATTCCGTATGTAGGGGTAGAATATGGCAGCTTTCGATTGGGTGCTTCCTACGATGTAAATACCTCTTCTTTAAAAACCGCTTCACAAGGTGTAGGTGGCATTGAAGTATCGCTGATTTATATTCAAAAACGCAGCGATGCCAAACCCATTAGTTGTCCTAAGTTTTAAACCATTCATCAGTTTATCGGCTCATCGTTGCTTTCCACTTACATAAGGATTATTTTTCAGGAAAAACCGATAGGGTAACAGAGCATCTTCCCCTGCATAGTCAACCCCTATCCGTTGTGTAACCATAATATCATCCGGCATAACTTTAAACCCATCATCGGCTATGTACAAATCCTTTCCTGTTAATAGCCAACCATTGTGTTGCCGGTTTATACCCAAGGCTTTGGTAACATTACCCGGTCCACGACCTATGGAATAATCAGCCTTATTTTTTTTCATTCTTTGCTGCATGATAGCCAATCCGGCTATCGGCTCAATGGCTCTGATAAGAATAGCATGTGGGGTATTTTCATTTCCGGTAACTACATTAAACATTTCATGAATGCCATAACACAAATACACATAGGCACAACCTCCCTGTGCATACATGGTTTTGGTACGCGGCGTATAGCGCCCTCCAAAGGCGTGTGAAGCCCTATCTTCCACCCCATTATAGGCCTCTGTTTCCACAATACGGCCAATAGTAAGTTGTTGGTGAAAATGAGTAATCAGCAACTTTCCCAATAAACTTTTAGCCACATCGGTAACATGCATATTCCAATAAAATGAAAGTGGCAGTACTTGCATATCCATAATAACCAATTCATTGACAATTTAGTGTATTAAGGGCATTGAACCATTTAGCCCATGTTTTAGCATTCATTTATGGCATAAATAAAATGAAACTGCTATTTTCGTAATAAAAACCCCCATTGCTGAAAGAAATTATTATAGCAGTACAGGCTTATTTCAAAGCACATCGGTTTATTAAACAACACCAATTGTGGAAGTGGATTATTATACCGGGTATTTTATACGCCTTGCTGTTTGTGTTTAGTATGGGCTTTTTTTTACACACCACCAGCGGCGTTATTGAATGGTTAAGTTTAAAAACAGGTTTAAAAAACTGGTTAGATAAAATGCAAAGTACCTGGCTGGGATTTTTATTTACCCTATCCAGTTTAGGCTTATTGCTTTTGCAAATGTTGTTTTACTTTTCCTTCTTCAAATATTTTTACCTGATTGTCGGCTCTCCGGTATTTGCTTACTTAAGCGAAAAAACAGAAGCCATTATGAATCATCAGGAGTACCCCTTCAGCTTTCGTCAATTAGGTGCCGATATGTGGAGGGGTATTCGGTTGGCCATTCGCAATGCGGTATGGCAAAGCATTTATCTAATTGCATTGATGTTTTTAAGCATTATACCTTTATTCGGATTAATTACACCTATTATTGCCCTATTTATTGAAGCATATTACTACGGATTTTCTATGCTGGACTATAGCATGGAACGCCACCAAAAAAATATGAGTGAAAGTGCTTATTACATTGGAACGCACAGGGGAATTGCTATAGGCAATGGTTTAGTGTTTTACTTAATGCATTTTTTACCGTTTATAGGGTGGGTATTGGCTCCGGCTTATGCAGTAGTGGCAGCAACACTGGCATTGTATCCATTACATGAAGATGAACCACCTAAAATTTATGTGCCCGGAAAACCTTCCATAACCCACAAAAAAAATTAAACCAATTACTTTATTCCTTTGGCATGAAACCAGGCAACGTTTTTTTAATTCCGGCTCCTTTATACAATAACGCACTAACTGCATTACCCCGGTATCTTTTACCTGCTATTCAGCAATGCCAGGCTTTTTTTGTAGAAAATGAAAAGACCACCCGGCGCTATTTTAAATTGCTATGGAAAGAAATGGTAATTGATGATTATGCTTGGTTTACCATTCATAAAGCCGAGGGCGATGTGCTTGCCCATTTTAAACAACTGTTGCTGCAAGGAAAAAATATTGGTATTGTTAGTGAAGCAGGTTGCCCCGGCATAGCCGACCCCGGACAAATTTTAGTAGCTACTGCACAACAATTGAAGGTAACGGTACACCCTTTGGTAGGACCTAATTCCATTATTTTGGCATTAATGGCAAGCGGCATGAACGGACAACAATTTGCGTTTGAAGGGTATTTACCAATTGATGCTGTTGAACGAAAACAAAAATTGAAAACATTAGAGCAATTATCTAAACAACACAACAGCACGCAAATATTTATTGAAACGCCTTATCGCAATCAGGCTTTGTTACAAGATATACTGCAGGTTTGCAAAGCTAATACACTGCTTTGTATAGCAGTTGATATTACGGCCCCTACCGAACAAATTATTACCCAAACAATTGCCGAATGGAAGTACACCCGGTTGCCATTACATAAACGTCCGGCTATTTTTTTACTGCAAGCTTAAAACCGATTATTATGGAATAACAACCGATTTACGTTGCCGCGTATGAGCACTAAAATAGCCCAATACGCCCCCACTGATATTGCTGGTAGGATTAGCCGGTGTGGCAGCATTATTTTGTAAATCTTGCAAACCCCGTACATATTGATAAATGGGTTTATCAATACAACGCATTTCTACCATAATGGTATCACCGGTATTAATGGTACTATCGGGCTCAATTAAAGGGCGTGTTGAAACACCACCATTGGTTAAATTATCATCCCAAACAAAAATGCGCTTGTTTTCAACGCCATTGATGTATTCAATAAACCAATAGTAGTTGGCAACATCGGCAGGGTCGGTGTATTGCGGTTGAATTATAGGAATTATTTTTCCTGCAAATACAATATTATCCGTTAGCAATGCATCTAAATTAACTTGCTGCGGCATGGTTGAGGAAGCAGTATAAGTATTCCCACCCTGCACTACCTGCAACCGATAAGTAGTACCCGGTGTGCCTATTAAATTATTGTTGGTATAAGTACCCGGGGAAGTTTGCAGCAATGGATATACGTTACCATGTAAATCACTTATCGTAACTGTTGCATCTGTAACAGGCGGAAAAACATTATCAGCACTAAAATTAACCGTTTTCGATAACAATACTTGGGCAGGAGAGCTATTCGTTACAGTGCCTTCTATTACCAACTGTGGGGCTACATTTTTCAAATCAATATTGATAATTTTTTTGCAGGAGAAAAGTACTGACAAAAAAAGCAATGCTATATATACAACTACACGCATAGGTTAAAATTTAAAGTTCCAGGTAATGCTGGGAATAAAACGGAATAATGAGGTTTGTTGTGCTACAGTTTTATTGGGATTATTCGGATCATCAATAAACGTTATGAAATAAGGATTTTCTCTTCCATACACATTATACACACCAAAAGTTAAACTGCTTTGGTATTTACGGTAAGGGTTGTGTTTATTTTGAACAGTAGCAGCAATATCTAACCGATGGTAAGCAGGCATACGGTAGCCATTCCGCTCAGTATACAGAAACACGGTTTGGTCGTTTACCCTGTATTTGCCACTGGGATAGGTAACGGCATTACCGGTATTGTACACCCAGTTTGCAGAAAGGCTCCACCGCTGGTTTACCTGGTAAATACCTACCACGGTAATAGCATGTGTTTGATCTTGCCGAGCCGGAAAATATTGATTGTTGTTAATACCCGGAAACTTCCTTTCCGTTCTTGATAAAGTGTAACCTATCCAACCCGTTAATTTTCCTACTTTTTTCTTGGCAAAAAACTCAATACCATAAGCACGTCCAATACCATAAATCAATTCACTTTCTACATTGTCATTGGCTTGCAGGTCGGCTCCATTTCTATAATCAATTTGATTTTGCAACCATTTATAGTAGGTTTCTACCGAAAATTCATATACCTGATTTTTTGAATTTTTATAGTACCCTATGGCCACCTGATCGGCTATTTCAGGTTTTACATTATTGGTACTGGGCAACCATAAATCGGTAGGTGCCCCTACGGTTGAATTGCTGAGCAAATGCAAGTTTTGCACATTGCGATTGTAGGAAAATTTTAAAGAGGCGTTGGTATTCAACAAATAGCTGGCACTGAAACGAGGTTCTAAATTCCAGTAGCTGGCAACGGCCTTCCCTTTAGGTACATGCAGGGTATCAATAGTATTGCCATTACTATCGTACTGATAATAATTGCCCGGCCCTACTGCCGATAAATTAGAAAGGCGCAATCCATAAACAATATTCAGTTTATCGTTAAAACTTAATTCGTGCGATACATACAATGCACTTTCATATGAATAGCGATTTTGTATGGTAGCACTTTTTAAATTTGAAGTAGCACTGGCAGTAATAGCACCCGGAGAAACAGTATGGTGTATAATGTTCCCTCCAAATTTTATTTTGTTGTTATTGTTAATGAAGTAATCAAAATCCTGCTTCAAATTCCAGTCTTGAATTTTAGAAGTTATTTTAAACTGGTCGGTACCCGATTTAATGCGAATAACATAATTGTAATTACTGAAGATTAATGAAGTGTTTGAAAACAGCTTATTACTTACAATATGGTTCCAACGCAAGGTTCCGGTTGCATTACCCCAATCGCTGCCAAAAGTTTGGCCAAAACCCAACACATCGCGACCAAAATAACCGGATAAATACAAATGATTTTTATTATTTAAGGTATAGTTGGCTTTTAAATTCAAGTCGTAAAAATATAGGGTGTTGGTATTAATGGCTGAATCGGGCGAAAGTTTTAAAAACAAGTCGGCATAGGTTCTGCGACCACTAATAATAAATGAACCTTTATTTTTTACAATAGGCCCTTCCACGGTTAATCGTGAGGCAATTAAGCCAACACCGCCATCCACATGGTATGCCTTATCATTACCATCCTTCATTTTAATATCCACCACACTACTTAATCTGCCACCATATTGCGCCGGCATACCTCCTTTATAAACGGTAACATCTTTAATTGCATCGGAATTAAAAGTAGAAAAAAACCCTAATAAGTGCGAAGCATTATACACCGGGGCTTCATCCAATAAAATTAAGTTTTGATCGGCACCACCCCCTCTTACAAAAAAGCCGCTGTTACCATCACCGGCCGATTTAATACCCGGTAATAATTGTATGGATTTTAATACATCGCGTTCCCCTAATAAAACCGGCAACTGATTCACTTCACGCATATTCAGCTTATCAACCCCCATTAAAGGCTTGGCTACATTTTCGTTTTTCTTTTTAGAAGAAACCACTACTTCTTGCAAAGTATTGGTTAATGGAACCATATTAAAATTTTGTTCGCGGTTACTATTGAAATTAATTTTTTCATTAATGGTTACATAACCCGCATAACTCACCATAACGGTATAAGTACCGGGTTTAATAGTAATAGAATAAAATCCATAAGCATTGGTAGTAACACCAATACCCGGTATTTCTTTTAATTGAATAACAGCACCAATTAATAATTCACCCGATGTTTTATCGCGAACCACTCCATTTAATGTAAACTTGTTTTGTGCCTGCGCAGTGAATGCTGCTACCACGAATAATAACCATAGGAAAATACGCTCAAAGCCGGTTTTCTGCATAATACCCTTCATTTTTTGTAGTGATTACAACAAATAATTGTGCATTTAGTTGCTGCATGCGCAAAGATGCAGGATAAAATAATAGCAAATCATGCATTTGTATGAACAAAAACATGCAGGGAAATAAAAATAATGAAAAAATAATATTTGTGTATTGAGTGATTGATTATTGGGATTCAATGGTGCCAACACCACCATTGCCGCGTATTTCAATTACACTATCTACAATAAATTTCTGCATACCGCGCCAGGGCAATGCACCCATGTACAGTTTATAATGCAAATTCATATCACGCCCCGAATTTTGTTCTAATATAGCTGCTACTTTAGGATTGGTTACACTGAATGAAAACTCATTGCTTTGCACATTGGCTTTAAAACCACTTTGTATAATTTTTCCTTCCCAGGTTTTAAAAATAACTCCCTTGTGCTGAAATGTATTCAACACACCGGCTTTGGTGCCCGTTGCAAATACAAAATAAAATTGCCAGTAAAACCAGCCGGCAGCAATAATAAGGAGAATAATAATGGTATTACGCAGCCATTTTCTTGCTTTCATATTAAAAATATTTGTCTACAAGATACACCAGTCCTGCCATATTTATAGCCCCCAACAACAATTCTCTTTTATTCACCGCTTCAAACACATCGGCTTTGGTATGGTGAATATCAAAATAGCGTTGATTATCGGGCATTAAGCCACAAGCAGGAATATGAAAATGCCGAACCAACGGACCAATATCGGCGCCACCACCTCCGGCATTTATCATGTCGGTGCCATAAGGCTGCAGCAAGGGAATCCAGCTTCTGATTAATGCTAATTTTTCGGTATTGGTACTGCATCCAAAGCCCCGCGGCGTAAAGCCGCCTTCATCACTTTCCAAAGCAAAAATAGGCTCATCACTTTGCTCAGCGGCAACTCGGGCATATTCATTGCCTCCCCTCAAACCATTTTCTTCATTGGCAAATAACACAAAATGCATACTATGTTTCGGGCGATAGCCCAATGCTTTAAATACTCTTAATACTTCAATGGTTTGTACTATGCCGGCACCATCATCGTGGGCACCTTCGCCTTCATCCCAACTATCTAAGTGGCCACCAACGGTAATGTATTGATGTGGCAATTCTGTACCCCTTAAAACACCTACTACATTATACCCAACGGTATCCGGCAAAAAGTGTCCATAGGTTTCTAAGTGTAATTGAACGGGCATGCGTTTACACCAGGCATACAAACTATCCGCATCAATTAACCCCAAAGCAGCAGCCGGAATTTTAGGAAAGGAATCATTATAAGCCATTACGCCGGTATGTGCATTGTTATCGGTTGAGCCGCTTAACGAACGAATAACCACACCCACTGCACCGTATTTAGCGGCTATAGATGCCCCATTGCGGCGATAGGCACCCGTTTCGCCATAAGCCCTGCCGGGTACTATATAAGTTGGATTGAAAGGATAATTAAAAAATACAATTTTACCCTTTGCCTCATTTTTTCGTGCCTCTAATTCCTCAAAATTTTTAACGGCTAATACCGATGCCGTTATGCCCCCTTTGGGAGTTCCTAATGAGTTACCCAAGGCTGAAACCGACAAACTTTTTTGCACTTTACGGCTACCCATTTGCGTTATTACCGCTTTATCTTTTCCACCTCTTACCCAATGGGGCACCTTACAGGGCTGCAAATACACAGAATCGGCACCGGCAGCTTTCATTACCTTTTCGCCCCACAAAACGGCCTGCATAAATTGCGGCGAACCGGCCAAACGCCCTCCTATTTGTTTGGTTAACTGGTGCAATAAGGTATAGGCTTGCCCTTCGGTTAACACATTATCGGCTAACTGTTTTAAAAAAGTACTATCGGTGGCTTGTTGTGCCCGGGTTAAAAAGGGGAACAATAAAAAGGCAAAAAATATTTTTTTCCGCATAAACAATCAGGGTTTGGGTATATCATTAGGTACTATACAAGTTATAGGTATAAAGATAAGGTAAAGCCTGCCAATTTGGTCATTATGCTACCCATTGCCCATACACAAGGCAATCAACAGCGTTACGCAACGCTGTTGACCCGAAGCAGTATCGAAGCAGGGCCGAAGGAATACCATACTTAAAAGCCCAATTGTGTATGCTTAACCATTCATACAATGCCAAAAAGACAGTAACCCGTGTTCTAAGTACCCTTGCAAACATTTGTTCCATAAAATCTTGCCGGTTAACCATTTTCATTGAACAGAAAGCCCAAATAGTTGTTACTTAGCAGAAAGAATTAGCTATGCGTATTGGTATTGTATGTTATCCCACCTTTGGTGGGAGCGGTGTTTTGGCTACAGAACTGGGAAAAGCTTTAGCCGATGAAGGCCATCAGGTACATTTTATAACTTATCAGCAACCCGTTCGGTTAAATGTGTTTAATACCAATATTTTTTACCATGAAGTAAGGGTACCCACTTACCCCTTGTTCGATTATCCTCCTTACGAAGTAGCATTGGCCAGTACCATGGTTGATGTGATAATGAACCACGATTTAGATTTACTGCATGTGCATTATGCCATTCCGCATGCATCGGCAGCTTATATGGCCAAACAAATTGTAAAAAGTAAAAATGGCCGCAATATACCCGTTATTACCACCTTACATGGAACGGATATTACTTTGGTAGGCCGAGATAAAACCTATGAGCCGGTAGTAACTTTTTCCATTAACGAAAGCGATGCCATTACTGCTGTATCGCAAAACTTGAAAGAAGAAACCTTTAAAAACTTTGCCATAACCAAAAACATTGAGGTAATTACCAACTTTGTTGATGTGCAACGTTTTCATAAAAAACCTTTCGATGCATTTAAAAAAGTAATTGCCCCTATGGGTGAAAAAATTTTAGTGCATGCTTCTAACTTCAGAAAAGTAAAAAGAGTGCAGGATGTAATTAAAGTATTTGCCGAGGTTAGAAAATATATTCCCGCCAAACTACTCATGGTGGGCGATGGACCGGAAAGACCTGCAATGGAAGAATTGGTGCGGGTTTTAGGTCTATTGGATGACGTTCGTTTTGTAGGTAAACAAGAACAGATAGAGGAAATTTTAGCCGTGAGTGATGTGTTTTTATTACCCAGTGAATATGAAAGTTTTGGATTGGCCGCATTAGAAGCTATGGCAGCAAAAAATGTAGTTATCAGCACCAACGCAGGTGGCTTGCCTGAGATAAATATACAAGGCAAAACAGGCTTTATGGCCAATGTGGGTGATGTGGCTGCAATGAGTGAATTTGCCATAACCATATTGAAAGACGAGCACAAACTAAAGCAAATGAAACTGGCTGCTTATGAACAGGCCAAGCATTTTGATATAGCCAACATTATTCCACAATACGAAAAATTGTACAGTCGCTTTTGCAGAATGAAAATTAAAGAACCGGAAGAAAAACAGGCTGTACAGGAATAAAGAAATAATCTACCTTTTTGCTTATCTATTTTTTATTGGAACAATTTGTAACCATCAATTATTACAGCTTTGGTATTGCCCCGTTTGTGTGCAGGGCATGCGAACCAAGCATTTGAATAGTTAGGAATGAATGGCTGCATCGTCAATACTTTGCAAAATAATATCGGCCATTTTCTTTAATTCTTTTTTTTGAATACACAGCGGCGGTGCTATGCGCATAGACTGTGGGTTGAATAAAAACCAATCGGTAATTAAACCTTGTTGAATACAATGATGAATAACTTTTTGATTGGTTTCAAAACTATCAAATTCAATAGCCATCCACAAACCGGCACTACGAATGGCTTTAATGGCTTTATGGTGCAGTTGCTCTTTTAAAAATGTTTCTTTTTCTTTTACTTCTTTCATCCAATGTTGATCGAGTAATACTTCCAAAGCAGCTTTACCTGCCGCACAAGAAACCGGATGCCCGCCAAAAGTAGTAATATGCCCCAACACCGGATGATGGGTAAGTGCATGCATATTTTTTCGCGAAGCGATAAAAGCACCCAATGGCATACCACCGCCTAAGGCTTTACCCAACAACAACACATCGGGCACAATGCCGGTTTGTTCAAAAGCCCATAGCGTACCGGTTCGGCCAAAGCCTGATTGTATTTCATCGGCAATTAATAAAACACCTTTTGCGGTGCATTGCTCACGTAGTGCACGTAACCAATCATTCGATGTTTTTACTATGCCTGCTTCTGCTTGCACCATTTCAACCATAACACAAGCCGTTTGTGCATCAATGGCCTGCAAGGCTTCTGCACTGCCATATTCATAATGATACACTTCGGGTAACAATGGGCGGTAGGCATTGCGCCAATATTCATTCCCCATTATGCTTAAAGCCCCTTGCGTACTGCCATGGTATGCATTATGAAAGGCTATAATTTTAGTACGCCCCGTTATGCGTTTGGCTAATTTCATAGCACCCTCAGCGGCTTCGGCACCACTATTCGTAAAATATACACAATTTAAAGTAGCGGGTAAATGGTCGGCTAATAATTTGGCATAAGCCACTTGTGGTTGTTGAATAAATTCACCATACACAATTAAATGCATATATTCTGAGGCCTGCTGCTGAACGGCATTCACCACTTTGGGATGACTATGGCCAATATTGGCAACACTGAAACCCGAAATACCATCAATGTATTCTTTGCCATTTACATCGAACAAATAAATACCGTGCGCTCGTTGCATGTGCAATCCTATAGGAGCAGGAGATGTTTGTGCAATATGTTGCAAAAAAAGTTGTCTGTAATTCATACGGGGATTTCAATAGCTTTGAAAATAGAAAACGAAGTTATACATTCGGCTAATGAAATAATGTATAAAAAAAAGTTATCTAACAAAATATTATGGCCATTATTCTTCCGGTTGAAAATATACATCCGCAATTTGGGCAAAATTGCTTTGTTGCCCCCAATGCCACTATTGTAGGCAAGGTAATAATGGGTAATGATTGCAGTGTTTGGTTTAATGCAGTTATTCGCGGCGATGTGAACAATATTACCATGGGAAATAGGGTGAATGTGCAAGATGGTGCCGTTATTCATTGCACTTATCAAAAAAACGCTACCGCAATTGGCAATAATGTGTCGATAGGACACCATGCTATTGTTCATGGCTGCACCGTACATGATAATGTGTTGATTGGTATGGGAGCCATTGTTATGGATAGATGTATCGTACATAGCAATTCCATTATTGCTGCCGGTGCTGTAGTATTAGAAGGAACAGTGGTAGAAGCCGGTTGTGTATATGCCGGTGTGCCTGCCAAAAAAGTAAAAGAAGTATCACAGGAATTGTTAGAAGGCGAAATTAATCGCATTGCCCATAATTATACTTTTTATGCAGGGTGGTTTGCCAATGCCAATGAATGTCCTAAGCAATAATTGAATACCTTAAAACGTTGTAATAAGCACATGAAACACAGCAAACATATTTTAGTATTGATGGGTATTGTTATGGCTTTCGCATCATGCAGTTTATTTAACCATGCCAATCGCAATGGCTGCCCATCGAACGGGAAGAATGTAGATGCCGGCAAATTAGCTGCCGGTGATCCTAAGGCCATGAAAGCAGCCAGTAAAGCGCCTAAATTCAAGGCCGATAAAAATGTAGGGGGTAATTAATTTAGGCCCAGGTATTTTCGTCAATCTCTTCTAATAATTTTAAATAACTAAAATAGCGTTCTTCGGCAATTTCGCCATTTTCAACAGCTGCTTTAACGGCACAACCGGGTTCATACATGTGCAAGCAATTATTAAATTGACATTCCATTAATCGTTCACGCATTTCGGGAAAATAGTGCGACAATTCCTGTTTATTAATATCCACCAATGCCAATTCTCTAATACCGGGTGTATCAATGATCTTACCGCCATCCGGCAAATCGAACATTTCGGCAAAAGTGGTGCTGTGCATACCTTTACCACTCCATTCACTTACGGCCAATGTTTTAAGCGACAAATCGGGAAAAAGCTGTTGAATAAAAGTAGATTTACCCACCCCACTATGCCCACTGATTAAACTTATTTTTTGCAGCAGCAATGCTTTTAACTCGGCTATATTTTGTTGTGTTACCATACTGCACAACAACACACGGTACCCTATTTGCGTATACAAAGCCTCTAATTGCTGAAACTGTTGCATTTCTTTTTCCCGATATATATCTGCTTTATTAAATATTAAAATAGCGGGCACATGATACATTTCGCAGGCTACCAAAAACCGGTCAATAAACCCTTGCGATGTGCGGGGCTGTTTAAGGGTGATGAATAAAATACTTTGATCAATATTAGCAGCAATAATATGGTGATGTTTGCGGTGGTGCGGACTTTGACGAATAACATAATTATGGCGAGGCTCAATGGCTTCAATAATGGCATGCTGTTCAGGGCCGGGCTCAATGGCTATTTCAACCAAATCGCCAACGGCAATGGGGTTGGTAGAGGTAAACCCCTCAATTTTAAACACCCCTTTTATGCGGGCAGCATAAAACTGGCCATCTTCCGCTTTTACCTGGTACCAGCTACCGGTTGATTTATATACAGTTGCCTTCATGCAATAGAATAAGGCTGTAAGATAAAGAGAACTGAGAAATTTTTTGAGGAGAATGTGTTGAAGCTAAGGCAGTAGGTTATAAAGTAATCATGTTTGTTCAGCGATGGATTAGCGGAAAAGAAAATAAAGTTTGGACTATAGAATTGCGATTATATTATTTTATTTTTTAAGTTTCATATAGCCCGTCAATAAAAAAATGGAATTGCTTACACAAAGAACCATTCAATAGCATTCACACCATTACAATTCATAATCTATCAAAGTGTTTAATTAATAATTGCTATTAACATAAGCCTTATAAACTTTTACCCATCTGTTTCTTATGGCAAATAATAGTAAGGCCGATTTAGAATGTGTATCAGTTTTTTTACGCAAACCGGTGGCATAGTATTGTAGTGTTTTCAAAGAAACATGCATCACTTCCGCTATTTCTACTTCATCCTCCATTGTTACTAACAATTGTAAATACAAAAATTCCTTGTTAGTTAATTGTTGCGTAATATTTTTTTCATAGGGCAGCCTTTTCAGATGATGTAACGCTTTATCAATTTGTTCCGGATTAAACGCAGCTTCATCAATAAAATCCTGTCGATAACTTACACAATTAATAGCCTGTTCCAGAATAACACGGGTAAGCTTTTTTTTACTTAAAAAACCCTTTACGCCTATATCCATTAACTCCGCTATTTCATATTCAGAAAGTAGCTCAGACAATACAATAATGGGTAAAGCAGGCCAGGAATAAAGTAAAATGGCTGCAAGCCCCATACCATCTATTGCCGGCATTAGCAAATCGGTTATTATTACATCCGGCTCTGTTTTAACCTGCTGCAACTTTTTAAATAATCAGCACCACTATTAGCCGTAAACAAAAATGTTGACAAATGGTATGCCATTCAACATTTTTTGAAGTTTTAATAGATAATCCGGCTTAGCGTCTACTAATACCAAATTGATGGCGGAAGTCATAAAAGGAACAATTTGAATAAAATTAAATTATATCGGGTACAATTGGATAGGAAGAAGCGTTTTTTTAAAAATAGCGTAAAACTACGTAGAATATTTAGGAAAATTACTAAAGATGTATTTAAAACAATGCATTAATTTTAATTAAATTTTAAGCTTAAAATTATAAAGTGGTTAATACTTTATTAACTACTTCGTTGCTGTACGATACACAGTGTGGATATTCAGTTAGGCCAACTGCTATCCACTTATATATGACAGTTAAGTCATTCAAAAATCCGCTGAAAATTCTCATCATGGCGTTAGACAGATGAGATTACAAATAAAAAATAAATATGAAACATCTATTTGTTAAAATATTATGCCTGATTGTAGGCTTTACATTGTCTGCAGCTAATGCAGAATCTGCAAACTTCAACAGTACGACTTTTTCAATTGACAAAAAAATGGAGAAAGCTTTTATACCTAAGTTTAATAATACTAATGCTAGTTATTATGATAGCAGGCATATGAATTTAGAGCCAAATGCAAACAGTGATTGTATAGAAGTTCATTTCTCATGTGGTCCGGTTGCTACAATTTGCGGATATGAAGGCGATTTGGGTACACTTATAGAGGCATTATTAATAGTGGATGATATAATTTGTCCCTAGTGCAACAAGATGCTGTCTTAAATTAAAAAAGGCAGCATCTTTTTTTTATAAATAAAACTTAATCACCTATGTTAAAATGGAAATTAACGGCAATAATCGTATTGTGTTATAGTGTATTAACTGCACAAGTATTGCCCAAACAAGATAAAGCAGTATACCAAGCTAGTTTTGAAATTACATTTCAAACTGATAGCACCAATCCTACATCGTTGGTACATGAGCAAGCAATTTTGTTAATTGGTAAACAACTTACCAAATTTGAGTCGGCTAATAAAATGTTACGTGATTCATTGCTATATAATGATAATACTCAACCCAACAAAACAATAACGCAACTTCAGTTGGGGAAAATACCTAAAACAAAATTTTTATTTGAAATTTATCAATACAACCACCAAGTTATTTATCGCGATCAAATAATGACTGAACGCTTTCAATATACAGAAACCCCCGATTTTAATTGGCAATTGGGCAGTAATGATACTACCATAGCAGGATATCGTTGCCAGTCGGCTACCTGCAATTATGGGGGAAGAAATTATACAGCCTGGTTTACCGATGAAATACCCATACCTACAGGCCCATACAAATTTTTTGGATTACCGGGATTTATAGTAGCAGTAGAAGATAGTGCGCATCAAGTACAATTTATACTTACCGGATTTAAAAAATTAGCAGACAACTATATAATAACACCTAGCCAACAAAACTATACACAGGTTACCAAATCTGTTTTTTTAGAAACCTTGAAAAAGTACAAAGCCAATCCATCCATGGCAATGAATAACACTTTAGCTGCTCTTAAAATAAATATCGACGAATCTGCTAAAAATACTGCATCGGAAAAATTAAAAAAAGAAAATAACCTGATTGAAAAATTTTGATACTAAACTTTAAAATTAATGCAATTTGATTCTGAAAAAATTGTGCTGTTTTTTTGTTGTTTTTCCTTTAATGCTAAATATTGTAATTGGCCAAAACATATTAAAAGGTTATATACAAGATAGTTTACAGTATAAACCGGTGGAAAATGTAATGGTTACGCTACATGACAGTGCCATGCATAAAACCTTAGCGTATGGTATTTCTAACGAGCAAGGATATTTCGAAATAAATATTACCGGCAATACTTTACCCATGGTAGTTCAGGCAAAAGCATTAAATTTTAAAATTTATCAAAAGACACTGCATTCCATAAGTTCTCCATTAATAATTACTTTACAGCATGCAATTACAGAAATAAAAGAAGTTACTGTTAAAAGCGGCCCAATTAGTAAAAGAAATGATACAATAAGTTATCGGGTAGATGCATTTGCACAATTAAATGATAGAAGTATAGGTGATGTTATTGCAAGAATGCCTGGTATTGAAATAGGTCCTGATGGGAAAATTTACTACTTAGGTAAACCCATTGACAAATATTATATTGAAGGAATGGATTTACTGGAGGGGAAATATAATTTAGCCAATAAAAATTTACCCTATGATGCAGTTAGTAGCGTACAAATTTTAGAAAATCATCAACCCATAAAAATACTTGATAGCATTAGCCCATCCGATAAAGCTTCCTTAAACATAAAACTTAAAAAAAATACTACAACTACCGGAACAGTATATGCCATGGCAGGGCTGTCACCTTTATTGTACGAAGGTAATATTACACCAATGCTATTTAAAAAGAAGGAACAACTCATTGCTTCTTACCAATTAAATAATTCGGGCAATGATGCTTCGCAACAATTAAATACTTTAAGCATTGAAGAACTTACCAATCAGTTAAATGATAGAGACGAACCTACCAATCCTTTGAATATTGTTGCATTGCCAAAGCCTTCCATTAATAGCAGGCAATATTTATTTAATCGTTTGCAAATGCCTACACTGCAATATTTAACCAAAAACAACAATGGTTTAGAAATAAAATTAAGTCTTGCTTATATAAATGACCACCAAACGCAACAGGGCAACAATAGCACTACCTATTCTTTAGAAAATGGCAACATAATATTGAATGAACAAATAGAAAATACATTCAACACCTGCCGTACAGAAAATAGTTTGGTCATTCAAAAAAACAAAAACAATATTTTCTACAAAAACACATTACGCTTTAAAGGGAATTGGGATGAACAAAATGGCAATACATTCACGCAAAGCAAACCTATTCAACAATATACTAAAAATAATTTCCTGGCATTTTCCAATAACTTTAAAACTATAGTACCCATTCGTAAACAATTAGTCTCCTTACATTCTATCATTAATTATCATCAGCAGTACAATACATTAACAGTAATTCCCGGGGTTTATAGTAATATATTAAATAACAATGTAAGTTACCTAAACACCATACAACATTTTAAACAATATTTTTTTAAAACTCAACAAGCTGCTGAGTTAATCAAACAAATAAAAGCATATACAGTTAATTTTCGGGCAGGATTAAATACCATTCAACAACAAAACAATACTTCTATTGAAATAAATGACTCCGTTGCATTGCCTTTACCTTTTAAGAATAATATTCAAATTCAATCACTAAATACCTATATTACTCAGGAATGGAATAAAAAAATAAGGCAAGGTAATATGGGCATAAAATTGCCCATACAATATATGCAAGTGAATTTAAAAGATACACTGCAATACTTGATGAATGAAAAAAATATGCTCACCTTAAATCCTGAATTTTACATAAGATATAATTTAAATAACTTATGGCAGTGGAATAGTAGTGTGAGCTATCAACAAAAAATTGATAATTATCTGAATATTTATTATGGTTATATACTAAAAAGCTATCGAAACTTACAATCGAACCCATACCCCTTAGGCATTGTAAAAACATTGAATGCAACTACAGCACTCATATATAGAAGTACCTTACATGCATCATTTTTTAATATTCTATATACTTACTCAAACATCACTCAACCCTATATACTTAATACCAGTATTGCATTAAATGGTAGTCAGCAAAGTACGGCAATACCAATAAGCAATACCATACAGCAACATATATTTAATATCCGTTATAGCAAAACAATTTACGAATGGCACAGCAGTTTTGCCATTGCTACCGATATTAATATTGGACAATTTAAACAATACATTAATCAAATACTTACACCCACCACCAATTGGTTAATTAATACACGAGTGAGCTACAACGGGATTTTTGCAAAATGGGGAACAGTTGATTATCAAATAAACCCACAATGGCTAATGCTTTCCATTAAAAACAATAACCCGAATACTACCTTTCTTTATAGCCAAATTTTAAAATACAACCATACTTTGCCTGCGGATATAAACATTCTTACACAACTGGAACACTATTATAACAATGGCTCTGTAAATCAACAAAACACATTTTTTGCTGATTTATTACTAAGAAAACAATTAAAAAACAAAACAGATGTTGAATTGGGTGTACGCAATCTATTCAACAACAATTATTTGGTTAGCACCAATATTAATGGATACTATACGGTACAATCGGGTATGTTTATGCGTCCCAGGCAAGTTACTGCTGCTATTCGATTTGCATTTTAAGGCTGGTATTACATTATGGAAATTTTCGTAAGAGTGTTAAGCGCAGCAATGCTTCTAACACCACCAATACCAATGCAGCCAATACAAACCATTGAAATTGCTCGGTATACCGTTTATAGGTTGTAACGGTAATATTACTTTTTTCTAACCCATCAATACTTTTATAAATATTTTGTAAGGCAGCGTTATTGGTAGCATGATAATATTGCCCGCCGGTTTCGGCAGCCAGTTGTTTTAATAATTCTTCATTAAAATCTAACGGACCGGAATTATTGTTATTAATGATATTATGGTTATCATCTACCCGATTGGTATTACTGCCTACGCCTATTGTATAAACTTTAATGCCATATAATTTTGCCATATTAAGGGCTACATCCGGCGGTATTTGTCCGCCAAAATCCACTCCATCGGTTAATAAAATAATTACTTTACTTTTATTATTACTATTGCGTAATCTATCAACACTGGTAGCTAATCCCGAACCAATAGCCGTTCCTTCTTCCTGCAAATATCCGTTTTGAATATTGTTAATTTGGCTTAATACTGCATTATGATCAACTGTTAAGGGGCATAAAGTAAAACTTTGACTACTAAAAATTACTACCCCTATTTCATCACCGGGTCTGTTTTCAACAAACTCGGCAGCTACTTTTTTAGCAGCCTCTAATCGGTTAGGTACAAAGTCTTGCTCCGTCATACTACCACTAATATCAATACACAATATTATATCAATACCTTTCCCATTAATTTGTTGTTTGGTAAACTGTTGTCGTGGACGTGCTAAAGCAATAATAATAGCACTGAGCGCTAATAAGCGTAAAACAAAAGGTAGATGTTTTAAATTAGATTTTATACCGGCTGTTCCCTTTAAAAAATGCGTAGTAGTTATACGAACGGCAGGTATTTGACGATGGAAAGTTTTTATATACCAATATACCAAATACGGGATAATGAGTAACAGGGGCAACACCCATGGATAAGCAAATTCAGTATGTTGAAGCCACGATGACAGCATGTTTACTTGGGTTGTATTGAAAATTGTTGTACGGTTTTAGCCATTTGCTTACCGGCATCAATGGCTGCATTTACTTCATTTTCCGTAGGTTTATATTGTGCAAACTTAACGGCATCGGCCAAACGAAGCATTTGAAAATAAGTATTTTGGACCGACTCGTTGCCAATTTTATTTTTAATAATAATCATATACTCATCTGTAGTATAACTTTGGGTGTTTTGCTGATAGCATATATCTGTAAAGCTTCTACACAATTCAACTAATTCAGTAAATAGAAGCCGGTCGTTACCGGATGCATAAGGGTACTTTTCTTTTAATTGTGTTAAGGCCTCAAATATTTGTTCTTTCGTTTTTGGCGGACTAACGGTAACGGACTTCTGTTTTCTAAGCTTTCGTGCCCATTGTATAATGATGAATGCTAAAACTACTGCGGTAATGGCTGCTGCAATTATCCACCAGGGAAATGGTTTAGGCGGTGGGGTAACTGAAATAATATCCGTAAAACCATTGTAATCATTCATGCCCAATACATTAGCCGGCAAAACTGTTAAAACAGGTGTGTTTTTATTGGTTACTATTTGTTTGTTGTTAAACACAACCGTTAGTGCAGGTATCTTCCAACTGCCCGAATCGAATGAGGTAATGGTTATTTTCTGTGAAAAAATAGTATTGCCATCAACAGTAAAAGTATCAATGGGCTCCCGCTTCACCACTTGTATATGCCCAAATGTATCAGGCATTTGTAACCATTGCTGAATGCCACTGCTGTTTTTTTGAACATTTTCAACTTGAATAGTTAATTGCGCCTGATTGCCGATTAAGATTTTATCGGGGTTCAGCTTTACTGTAATTTGTTGGCTAAATGTTAGTATGGGCAAACAAAACAGCAGCAAGCCAAGCCATTGTTTATGTTTGAACAATGAGATGTGGTTAATAGCGGTACACACTTGCTGTATATAATAATAAAATTGACTCATGCCCTTTGAATAAAGAATTGCTGCAGAATTTTAACGTAATCTTGTCCGGTAGCTATTTGCAGCAAATCGGCACCGGCGGTTTTGAATACTTTTTTTACATCGTGTTGTATTTTAGCAAACTGTGCGGCATATTGTTGACGAACGGCTTTACTGGCTGTATCTAACCATAATTGTTCGCCTGTTTCGGGGTCTTCAACCACTACTAATCCCATGTTGGGCAAGGCTACATCCAATGCATCATATACTTGTATCCCAATTACATCGTGCCGGCGTGAAGCGATACGTAAAGCCTCTTCATAACCCTCATCAGCAAAATCGCTTAATAAAAAAACAATGCTTTTGTGGCGCGCTATATTGTTTAAATATTGCAAGGCTTTTACAATATTGGTTTGTTTATGCATGGGTTGTAATGACACCAATTCGCGAACCATGAATAATGCATGTTGACGTCCTTTTTTAGAGGGAATAAACTTTTCTACCCTATCGGTAAAAAATAATAATCCTGTTTTATCATTATTGTTCAATGCACTAAAAGCCAATACAGCAGCCATTTCGGTAATTAAATCTTTTTTAAACTGCTGTTGTGTGCCCATTAAGTTACTGGCACTGGCATCTACCAGAATAAAAACTTCTAGTTCCCGTTCTTCTTCAAAAACTTTAGTAAATGTATCATTCATACGGGCACTAACATTCCAATCAATAAACCGAATATCATCGCCTGCACTGTATTCTTTCACTTCTTTAAAAGCCATTCCTCTGCCTTTAAATGCCGAATGGTATTCACCCGTAAATAAGCGATTGGTTAATCGCTTACTTTTTATTTCCAGTTCACGTACTTTTTTTAATAATTCGGCTGCTTCCATATACAATATTTAACAACTAGATAAGGGTATATATACTAAGGCACCTGAATAGTAGCTAAAAGCATATCAATTACTGACTCAGTAGTAGTGTTTTCGGCTTCAGCTTCGTAGGTTAGTCCTATACGATGCCGCAACACATCTTTAGCAATTGCTTTAATATCATCGGGAATAACGTAACTGCGCTTGTGTAAAAAGGCAACAGCCTTAGCCGCTAATGCTAAATTGATGCTGGCACGTGGCGAACCACCATAACCAATCATGGGTTTTAATTTACTTAAGCCATATTGTTCGGGATAACGGGTAGCAAACACTAAATCGAGAATGTAATTTTCTATTTTTTCATCCATATAAACCTTCCGAACTAAGTTGCGAGCAGTTAATATTTCTGAAACATCTACCACCGGTTGAATACCAGGTAGTTCCATGCCTTGCACTTGTTGGCGTATAATAAGTTGTTCTTCCTGTTTATCGGGGTAACCCACCATTACCTTCAACATAAAGCGGTCAACCTGGGCTTCGGGTAAAGCATAGGTACCTTCTTGCTCTAACGGATTTTGAGTAGCCAACACCAAAAAAGGCGATGGCAGTGGATATGTTGTTTCGCCAATGGTTACCTGCTTTTCCTGCATGGCCTCTAACAAAGCACTTTGCACTTTAGCCGGGGCGCGGTTAATTTCATCGGCCAAAATAAAATTGGCAAATATGGGCCCTTTGCGAACCAGGAATTCATTTTTGGGTTGGTTATAAATCATGGTGCCAATAACATCGGCAGGTAAAAGATCGGGGGTAAATTGTATGCGGCTAAACTGGCCATTTACCGCTTGTGCCAGCGACTTGATGGTAAGGGTTTTGGCCAGGCCGGGAACACCTTCTAACAACACATGACCATTGCTGAGTAAGCCAATCAATAGTCGGTCAACCATATATTGTTGGCCCACAATCACTTTTGCCAGTTCTACTTTTATACGATCGATAAATTGGGCGTGTAATTCAATTTGCTGATTCATTTCCTGAATGGATTCGGGTGTGTGCATGGGCTATTTTTATGAGGTGAAAATACAAACTGCCCCGCGTAAGGGCATAATTCCTATTTTTAATTGTGAATATTTTAGGGCAATACGGTACATTGGCTTCAAATTTAACTGTAAATAGGCATGCATCAAACATAAAAATCATGCCATTTGTTAAGGTTGTATACTATTTCATAAACACATGAATAATTAAATATCTTCGCAGCCTATGCCTACTGAATTTGCGCACGACAAGATTGTTCCCGACCAGCAAAGTACCCTGCATAAAAAAGAACAGGTAGCTGAAATGTTTAACAATATTGCGGGGAAATATGACTTTCTGAACCGTTTTTTAAGTGGTGGAATTGATATTATTTGGCGTAAAAAAGCCATTCAACAATTAAAAGCCCTGCAACCTCAAACTATTTTAGATGTAGCAACCGGCACTGCCGATGTGGCTTTAATGACCTATGCAAGACTGAAACCCCAAAAAATTATAGGGATTGACATAAGTGAGGGAATGTTAAACCTGGGCAAACAAAAAATTGAAAAAGCCGGCCTTTCCAATAACATTATTCTACAACAAGGCGATAGTGAACATATTGATTTTGAAGATAATAGCTTTGATGCCATTACCGTTTCGTTTGGGGTACGCAATTTTGAAAATTTGTTAAAAGGTTTACAGGAAATGCACCGGGTATTAAAACCTGGCGGTAAAATTGTAATATTGGAATTTTCAAAACCCCGGTGGAAACCTTTTCAAATAATTTATAATTTATATCTTAGCACAATAGCACCAACATTTGCACAATTATTTTCGAAAAATAAAAAAGCGTACAAATACCTGAACAATAGTGTTCGAGCCTTTCCGGAAGGTAAACAATTTTTAACCATTATGCATGAAGCAGGATTTACCCAAACGTATTTAAAACCCCTTAGTTTAGGTATATGCACCATTTATTGCGGTTCAAAATAATTTTTTATTTTCTGCCGGTTTTCTTTGTTTTACAGGCTTCGGCCCAAAGGGAAATTTATCGTCCTTACCACGATGATATGCCCTATTATTTTGGTTTAACGTTGGGCTATAATTCTTCTTACCTTCATCAATTAAAATCAAGCCACTTCATGGCGAATGATAGTGTGTTAACCGCTGAACAAGGTTCAACCGGCGGTATTTCATTGGGCTTGCTGGCCACAGGCCGCCTTAGCGACCACTTTCAAATTCGATTTAACCCAACACTTTTTTTGGGGGGGTCACGTTATTTTTCCTACACATTAGGCAGTACGCAACCTAACGAAGCAAAGGAACAAAAACAAACCCTTCCTACCACCATAGTAAGTATGCCGTTACATTTTAAGTTTAACTCTGACCGTATTGATAATTTCAGAACTTATTTATTATTTGGCGTTAAGTTCGACACGGATTTATCGAGCAACTCTGCACTGCGCAATGTGCCCGATATTATTAAACTGCGAAAAAATGATTTTGGGTTGGAAGGCGGTTTAGGTTTTAATTTCTTTTTGCCCTTTGTTACCATATCGCCCGAAATAAAATTCAGCTATGGCTTAACCAATTTGCTGATTCCGGACCCCAACCTAAAATATGCCAGCGTTTTTCAACAACTGCAATCACGCATGATTGTTTTCTCCATTCATTTTGAGGATTAAAAATCGAATGTTCGTCGGGCTAAATTCCAACGCATGCCCAGCATTATGATGTTTGAAGTAAAATCGGGTTGGTTCACAACTTTGTACTTTCTAATAGTGCCGGTAACATCAAAAAACAAATTGGGAATTAACTCATATGTAACCGTTGCAGAAACCATAGCAGTTTTGGCCAATAAACCACTACCAATGTGGAAACCATAATCGCTAATACGATTGGAGGTATAAAATTCAAAGGGATTAGCACCAAAGTTATAACCTGCAGAATCCAAGCCCTGTTCAATATACATGGCTTTGGCAGTAAGTTGTAAACGATTAATGGGTTGATATTTAATAACCCCTAAAAACTCACGCAAATTGGCACCTAAAGGATGTGCCAGTGGCTGATTGTAATGTGTAAAAGAACCAACTGAATCGTAATGCGAATACACAAATGGCCTAATTAAATTTACCTCGCCCTGTACATCTAAATTTTTTATTCCAAACACATCAATTGATTTAAAGCCTAATTGCAATGCTTGTTTATTGGCATAGTAACCATCCCTATACCTTAACACTTCCTTCATTACAAATTCATTAATAATGATTTGGCTATACAATTGAGTGTTTTTAAATACATTGGCCTTAATGTTTCCACCCAAAGTAACCTTATCGGGGCTACCCAACTGTTGCTCGACAGAACGATAAAAAATAATAGGGTTCAAATAATTCAAATCGAAGCCCGAAGAACGACCAAACATTACATCTTCAAACAACCCAATATTTAACCATTTGGTAGCTTGAAAATCTAAGTAGTGCAAAGTCATATACTTCTGTGGACGCAAATAATCAGGACCACGCTGGTAACTGGAAACAAGTTGTGCAAACAAATTATAGTATTGGAATTTCCAGAAACGGGTATTGATTTTTAAGAATAGCATATCGTTGCTACCATCACTTAAAATTAAACTGCGAATACCATTGCCTATAAATACTTTATCGTATGCAAATTGAAAATCGATGGATTTACCGGCTTTAAACATAATACCCCCACGTGCATCAAAATAATCGAACCCATCGGTTTGATAATTTTTATAATAACCGGCACCGGGCACAGCCTGGTATTTTTGTGCATATTGCTGCACATACAAAGGATCGCGTTCCTGATTGGTGGTAAAATAAGAATAATAACCAATACCTTTTGAAAGCGTACCACGCAAATAAAAACCACGCCTATTCATGAATAATGGATGATTTAAATTGTTATCGTGGCCTAGTTCTAAATCTAATAAAGGAGAAATGTATGCAGAAAAATCGCCCCGCTTCACCCCTATATAAGCAGGATTATTTTTAATGGAAGAAGTGAACAAGTTTTTGAGTGGAATTGTTGTATCAACTAAGCCGGGACGCCAATCGAAATTATCTTTTAGTACCAGGTTTAAATTATATTTATCTACCTTAGATAAGTGAATTTTTCCGGCAGCAGCTAACGCTTGAATATAATATAATCTATCGGTAACGGTTTTGCGTTCAAAAGGTTTTACGGCCGAAAAGTTTAAAACTGAATCGGTACGTAATTTTAATTCTAAGCGGGTTAACAAATCGTATTGACGGCTACCCAAGGGAACATAATCGGATTGCGACCAAGCATTGATAACACACATCAATAGAAGGGGCAGGGCTACATAACGCAAACATTTCATAATCTTGCTGAATTATTTGAAACAAAAATAATGGAACATGCACACATACCTTATTAAAAACGGCTATATTATTAATGAAGGCAGAAAATATTATGCCGATTTATTGATTAAAGACGGAAGAATTGAAAAAATAGCTCCAAACATAGATACGAAGCTTTCCGTAAAAGAAATTAATGCGGAAGGCTTATACGTTTTACCGGGATGCATTGACGACCAGGTGCATTTCCGGGAACCGGGATTAACCCATAAAGCGAATATAAAAACGGAATCAACCGCTGCCGTGGCCGGCGGTGTTACTAGTTTTATGGAAATGCCGAATACCTATCCCCCTGCTTTAACACAGGAACTGTTGGAGGAAAAATACTTGATGGGCAGTCAACATGCTTTGGCCAATTATTCTTTTTTCATGGGTACCTCAAACGATAATTATGATGAGGTAATGAAAACCAATGAAAAAAAGCAATCCATTTGTGGTATTAAAATTTTTATGGGTTCATCAACCGGTAATTTGTTGGTAGATAATCCATTAAGCCTCGAAAAAATATTTAGTGGTTGTGAGGTATTAATAGCCACCCACTGCGAAGAGGAGAAAATGATAAAAGAGCGATTTCAGGCTTTGCAACAACAAAAAACACTTACGGCAGCCGATCATCCTATTATTCGCAATGATGAAGTTTGTTTTGAATCATCATGGAAAGCCATACAATATGCCCAAAAACATGGTAGTAGATTACACATCCTACATATTTCAACAGCCAAAGAGTTGCAACTATTTACCAATTTAATTCCGCTTAAAGAAAAGAGAATAACGGCTGAAGTTTGTGTACACCATTTGCATTTTACTAATGATGATTATGAACAAATGGGCAATTTAATTAAATGCAACCCTGCTATTAAAGCACCACATAATAAATCAGCTTTATGGGAAGCATTATTAGATAATCGGTTAGATGTGATTGCTACCGACCATGCCCCACACACTTTAGCAGAAAAAGGATTTATGCGTGATGCACAAACCGGAAAGCTGGTTTGCAATAATGCTGATTATTTGCATGCACATGCCGGCTTGCCATTAGTTCAACATAGTTTATTGCTAATGCTATACTATGTTCAGCAAGGAAAAATTAGTATTGAAAAAGTAGTGGAAAAAATGAGTCATGCAGTAGCCGACTGTTTTCAAATTAAAGAACGCGGCTACTTACGGGAAGGATACTTTGCCGATGTTGTATTGATAAACCCACAACAAGGCATTACCGTTACAAAAGATAATTTGTTGTATAAATGCGGATGGAGCCCATTAGAAGGCACCGCTTTCCCCATGCAAATAGACAAAACTTTTGTAAACGGACACTTGGTTTATGCAAATGGCAGCATTGATGAATCTGTAAAAGGCATGCGTTTGGCATTTAACCGATAACAAGCCATGGAAACCTAAAACTTTTCCTAACTTTCACCTATGCAGGTAGACGATATAACACTACGCGATTTAGGTATCATAGGTAACAATGATACCATAGCCATTTGGCAACAACTGAATTTTACACACACCGATGGAGGAAGAATTTTATTAAAAAAAATTTTACAACAACCATTAAGAAGTATTGATGCCATACAGGACACACAAAAAACCATACAACAATTGGTTGAAATTAACAAACAATGGCCTGCTACCATTACCAATGGAACGATAATGGTGTTGGAAAAGTTTTTTGAAACTCAGGTAGATAGTTTTAATCCTAAACCCGATGCTGTTTCTGCCTGGATGTACGCCACTTTCAAAAAACCTGATTATTCCCTTATTAAATATTCTGTTGAACATAGTATTCATTTTTTGCAAGGGCTTCAACAAATTGTTACCTTATTATCACCTGCTAACAGCAAGCAATTAAAAAAATGGATAGAAAAAATTACATTGCATCTTAGCAAACCCATGGCACAAGAAATGTTGCTGTATAATAAGGAAAAATCATTAGGAAAAGCAACTATATTAAGTTACGGTTACTTTGTGCAACACCATTTTAAAAATGCTTTAGATGAGTTAATTGAAATTTATAGCCAGTTAGATGCCTACTTAAGTTTAGCTATAGCTACCCAACGTTTTCAATTACACTTTCCTGAATTTAAATCAATGAATGGACCTTTTATTCAGGCTACAGATTTATTTCATATACAATTGCCAACCCCGGTACCTTATAATGTAAGTATTACTCCACAAAGCAATTTTGTTTTTTTAACCGGTGCCAACATGGCCGGCAAAAGCACTTTTATTAAGGCAGTGGGTTTATGTGCTTATTTAGCGCATGTAGGAATGTCAGTTCCGGCTTCGTCAATGCAACTCAGCTTCTTTAATGGATTAATCAGCAACATTAATTTAACAGACAACATTATACAAGGAGAAAGTTACTTTTTTAAAGAAGTGCAACGCATAAAAAATACTATTGAAAAAATTACGGATGGGAACAACTGGCTGGTTTTAATAGATGAATTGTTTAAAGGCACCAACCAGCAAGATGCCGTAAAGTG
This sequence comes from Hydrotalea sp., assembly GCF_049968455.1. Classification (NCBI taxonomy): domain Bacteria; kingdom Pseudomonadati; phylum Bacteroidota; class Chitinophagia; order Chitinophagales; family Chitinophagaceae; genus Hydrotalea; species Hydrotalea sp. The sequence continues at coordinate 36,543 of NZ_JBMFQT010000013.1, forward strand.
TAGTATTTCAGTAATAGAAGGTCTCCGAAAAATCAATAACTCCCTCTTTATATTATCCACCCATCTATATGAAATTGGGCAAGAACTTAAAACACATCCTAACATTCAATTCAAATATTTTGAAACCAGCATAGAAAATGAACAACTGATTTTTAGCTATCAGTTAAAAGATGGAATTAGCAATGACCGATTGGGCTATTTAATTATGCGTAAAGAGGGAGTTGTTGATTTATTGAATAAGTTGTAACAGGTATTGATTTTTGTTTTATATTAGTTTCTGAAAAATTAACATATATTGAAAACATAGTGTGAAGCAATTAATTATAGTTGCGTAAAACACTACCAATACCCTGTTGTATATGCTGGTAAAAACCTATGGAAGCGCCGTTTATGGTGTTGATGCCATAACCATCACCATTGAAGTAAACATTAGCAATAGCGGCGAAATAAAATACTTTATTGTGGGCTTACCTGATAACGCTGTAAAAGAAAGCTTACAACGTATTGAAAGCGCCATTAAAACCAACGATTACAGAATGCCCCGCATGCGCTTGGTAGTAAACATGGCCCCCGCCGATATTAAAAAAACAGGTGCAGCATTTGATTTACCTATTGCCATTGGCGTATTAGGTGCTACGGAACAAATCATCAATCCCGAGGCTCTTAAAGATTATATTATAATGGGGGAATTAAGTTTAGATGGTACTATTCAACCCATTAAGGGTGCCCTACCCATTGCCATACAAGCAAGAAAAGAAGGATTTAAAGGACTAATTGTTCCATTAGCCAATGCTCGGGAAGCGGCTATGGTGAATAATTTACAGGTATATGGAGTACAACACATTAATGAAGTAGTAAACTTTTTTAATGAAAACAGCAATGCACAACCGCTAGTGGTAAATACAAGAGAGGATTTCTTTACAGAACAAAATAATTTTGAATTTGACTTTAGCGATGTAAAAGGTCAGGAAAATATTAAGCGTGCATTAGAAATTGCTGCTGCCGGAGGTCACAATGTGATATTAATTGGTCCGCCCGGTGCCGGAAAAACCATGTTGGCTAAACGTATACCCACTATATTGCCACCTTTAACTTTACATGAAGCTTTAGAAACTACCAAAATACATAGTGTTGCAGGCAAATTACCTGAACATGCATCTTTAATTGCGCAAAGGCCATTCCGTTCACCACACCATACAGTTAGTGATGCTGCCTTGGTGGGCGGCGGCGGAAATCCACAACCTGGCGAAATTTCATTGGCACATAATGGGGTATTGTTTTTAGATGAATTACCGGAATTTAAACGTACAGTTTTAGAAGTAATGCGTCAACCAATGGAAGAAAGAAAAGTAACGATTTCAAGAGCAAAAATGGCAGTTGATTTTCCTGCAAATTTTATGCTGATAGCCTCTATGAATCCTTGTCCCTGTGGATTCTATAACCATCCGGAAAAGGAATGTACATGTGCACCGGGAGTTGTACAAAAATATTTAAACAAGGTGTCCGGACCTTTATTAGATAGAATTGATTTGCATGTAGAAGTTACACCGGTTGCCTTTAATGAATTAAGCCAACAAAACCATACATCCGAAAATTCAGCCACTATTCGTCAACGTGTAATGAAAGCAAGAAATATACAGGCTGAACGTTATAAAAATTTCCCGGGTATTTATGCCAATGCACAAATGAACACTAAAGCATTAAGAACATTTTGTACGTTGAATAGTACAAGCGAAGCATTAATAAAAAAGGCAATGGAAAAATTAAATTTATCGGCAAGAGCATATGATAGAATTATTAAAGTAGCACGCACCATTGCCGATTTGGAAAACAGTGTAAATATAGAAGCATCGCACATTGCAGAAGCAATACAATACCGTAGTTTAGACCGAGAAGGGTGGGCAGGATAACATGACATTAAATTTTTTAAATACTGCTTTGAATCATATTTTTTAAATGATTTTATAATAACTTTGCCAAAAATCAAGCATTCCGTTGAGGCAAATTGGCACTATAGTACTTTTAATACCCTTCCTGCTACAAACATTTAATCGTTTGCTCATTGTTGCCGACTATTATGTAAACACCAACAGTTTTGCTATACACTGCGAAAACAAAGACAAGCCCATGCTGCATTGTAATGGTAAATGCCAAATGATGAAGCAACTATCTAAAGCAGAAAAAAACGAACAAAAAAATCCTGAACAAAAACTCAATAACAAAGAAGAAGTTTCAATTTTCAATCAACATCATTTAACTCTTTCTATTCCAAATACTACTGCAACAAAACAAAATTTTTGTTCCATAACACAAATCGGGCATCCTGTTAAAATGGCCCTTGCAATTTTTCATCCACCCGGCTAATAGCACACACATACTACTTTCTGTATTCAATTGAAAAATTGAGTCAGGTATCTTTTTACTTATCAAAAAGGTTCAAACAAAGATGAATTTTTTGTAATGGCAATACTTTGCTTAAAAGCCATGTATGATAAGGTATCAGTCAAGCTTTAATAAAAAAGCATATACCCATTATTTTAATCAAATAAAATATCATATTATTTTATGAAAAAAATATTATTTCTATTTTCAGCTTTAACACTCATCATTACATCCTGTAAAAAAGAAGTTGCACCGGAATACAATACATCAGCTACAGGACAACTATCCATAGAATTTGATAATGTAGTCGGCAATCAAGATTTACAACTCAATACCGGCACTTACACTAATGCCAGCAATGAAAGTTTTAAAGTAACCTTGTTGAAATACTTTGTCAGCAATTTTGTATTAACTAAAACAGATGGTACAACGGTTACCATACCGCAAGACAGTTGTTATTTTTTAATTGATGAAAGTATTCCCAACTCTACCATTCCCAAATTAAAAGTACCTGAAGGCGAATACACCAAATTAAGTTTTGTGGTTGGTGTTGATAGTTTAAGAAATACTATGGATATTAGTAAAAGAACGGGAGTATTAGACCCGGCGGGAACAGCAGCAGGTATGTATTGGAGTTGGAATAGCGGCTATATATTCTTTAAAATGGAAGGCACTTCCCCTGCTTCTACACAAAACGGAAATATTTTTCAATACCATATAGGTTTATTCGGCGGGTACACCACACCCACCATTAATAACTTAAAAACCATTACACTCGATTTAACTGCACGTGGCACGGCTAAAATAAAAAATAATAAGCCCGCTAATATTCATTTATTGGTTGATGTTTTAAAAGTGTTTAATGGAACCACCAACATCAGTATTGCAAAAAATGCGGTAGTAATGGTGAGTCCGTTCAGTGCTAACATAGCAAACAACTATGTAAATATGTTTTCTCACAATCATACCGAAAACTAAACTGTATGAAATTTAAAATTATTGGGTTAGTATTCTTTCTTGCAGGTATTATTGCCTGCAAGAAAGAAATAACACAGGCATTTACAGGGTTTTCATCACCGGATTATTTTCCAACACCGGTTTATAATTTCAATAATAATCCTATAACGGAGGATGGATTTGTGTTAGGAAGAAAATTATTTTATGATGCGTCGCTTTCAGCAAACAATACCATAAGCTGCGGCTTTTGTCATATACAAACTTCTGCTTTCACACAACATGGGCATAGCGTTAGCCATGGCATTTTCGACAGTTTGGGTACACGCAATACACCACCAATTATGAATTTAGCCTGGAGTCCGTCATTGATGTGGGACGGCGGTATTGCTGATTTAGATTTACAACCCATTGCCCCTATTACCAATCATGTTGAAATGGGTAATACCATGGATAATGTTTTAAAAACATTACGTAATTCCCCTGTATATCCGCAATTATTTCGAAAAGCCTTTGGTACACCTGAAATTACCACAACGCGTTTACTGAAAGCATTATCCCAATTCATGCTAATGTGTGTCAGTAATCAATCAAAATATGATAGTGTAATGCGGCATCAGGCAACATTTACAGAAGCTGAAAATGCCGGATATTCAATATTTAAAAATAATTGTTCCGGCTGCCATAAAGAACCTTTATTTACTGATTATTCTTTCCGTAACAATGGCTTATCACCCAATAATATAAATGATGTTGGCAGATATGACATTACCTTACAAGATAATGATCGTTATAAATTCAAAGTACCATCGCTTCGCAATCTTTATTATACTGCACCATATATGCACGATGGGCGATTTTTAACGTTAGATGGAGTACTTGACTTTTATACCGGCCATGTTACCGATGCAGCAAATTTAGACCCGCTGCTTAAACAAAATGGCCATTTGGGCTTCTCTTTATCAAACCTGGAAAGGCAACAATTACTGGCTTTCCTTCAAACACTCAACGACAAAAATTTTGTTGAAAACAAAATGCTAAGTGAACAATAAACTTTTTAAGAATGAAAAAAATTACCCTTAGTTTTTTATTGATGATACTCAGCTTTTCTTTCAGCTATGGCTGCGATATATGTGGTTGTGGCGTAGGCAATAACTACTTAGGTATTTTACCGGAATTTCAAAAACATATTATAGGCTTTCGCTTTAGATACAATAGCTTACGCACCCACCTTGGCGTAGGTGGAGTTACCAGTTACTTAACCAACACAGAAAGCTATGCAACAGGAGAATTATGGGGGGGATGGAACTTACATCAAAATTTGCGCTTAATGTTTACCCTACCCTATAGTTTTAATAGCAGAGAAAATGCTACTACTAGCATTCAAAAAAATGGATTGGGAGACATGAGTTTACAGCTATATTATGCATTAATACAGCAACGAAAAACATTACACCATCATTTATTCGTACAAAGCTTGTGGGTTGGTACAGGTATTAAATTACCAACAGGTCAATACAATCCCGCAGATAAAAATAGTAGTACACAAAGCACTAACTTATTTCAATTAGGAACCGGCAGTACAGATTTTACCATGAATATGATGTATGATGCCAGATTACAAGATGCCGGCATAAACATTAGTGCCAATTATAAAATAAATACTACCAATGCATATGGATACCAATATGGCAATAAATTTTCAACAACAGCGCAACTATATTATAAATTTAAAATAGCCAATCAATTAACATTAGCGCCCAACTCAGGTATTCAATATGAAAACAGCAACTTAGATACCGACCAAAATTTTTCAGTTGATGTATCGGGTGGCAAATTACTGTTGGGAACAGTCGGTGTTGAAGCCAACATAAAAAAGATTGCATTAGGCGCTAACTGGCAAACAGCCTTAACACAAAACTTAGCAAATGGTTTTGTAAAAGCAAATAACAGAATAATGATGCACGTTGCTTTAATGTTTTAAATACCAATTGCAAAAAAGCAATTTATAGAAAAGCATAAAGGCATATACATTTTAATATGCAGAATTTATTAACTTAGGCAATAAAACCAAAATTATGCTTAAGAAAAACTTACTGCTGCTAATGGTATTGCTTTTTACAAGCTTTATCTTTAGTCAAAGAACTACTGCCATACAATGCGGAAAATTATTAGATGTTAAAACCGGTACCGTTAGTGATAATCAGGTAATTGTTGTTCGGGATAATATTATTCAAAAAATTGTTCCTAAAGCAGACTTTAAAGACAAAGTAGATAGCGTTATCAATCTTTCCAACTATTTTGTTTTACCCGGACTAATTGATTGCCATACACATGTATTATTACAAGGCGATATTACCAGCGATGATTATGCTGCGCAATTATTAAAAGAATCTATACCCTACCGCACACTACGTGCAGCTCGCAGTGCTGCCATTGCTTTGAATAATGGATTTACTACTATTCGTGATTTAGAAACGGAAGGGGCAATGTATGCTGATGTTGATGTAAAAAAAGCCATTAACAATGGGGTAATTCCCGGCCCCAGAATGTTTGTAGCTACACGTGCTATTAACACAGTAGGACACTATCCCATTAGCCCTAAAGAATATAACTGGGAATTAAACTTACCTAAAGGCATACAAGAAGTGAATGGCGCAGATGATGCCCGAAAAGCAGTACGTGAACAATTGGCACATGGTGCAGATTGGATTAAAATTTATGCAGACAGAGGTTACTATCAATTACCTGATGGCAGTTTTAGAAGTTTACCCAATTTTACCAAAGAAGAAATAGAAGCTATTGGTGATGAGACTTTAAAGAGCAGAAAAAATTTTGCTGCACATGCTATGACCAGAGATGGCATTTTAGCCGCAATTGCTGCCGGTTGCAGAAGTATAGAACATGGAAGTGGCATGGATGAAGAATGTGCAAAAACCATGGCCGAAAAAGGTGTATACTGGTGTCCCACCATATTTGTGAATGATTATGTGGCCGATGGAAGAGCTAAAGAAGGGAGTATGATTAATCAGCAATTCAGGGCTGCTGCGCCTAAAATATTTCAAACAGCACTTAAAGCAGGTGTAAAAATTGCCTATGGAACTGATATTGGCGGTTATGATTGGAATTTACCTGAAGCCAAAGACTTTGAATTTATGGTAAAATATGGGCTAACCCCATTACAAGCTATACAAACTGCTACTACCACTGCTGCTGAACTTTTACAACAAGATGGTAAGATTGGCGTAATTGCCCCCGGTGCCTATGCTGATATTATTGCCGTAAAGGGAAGTCCACTCAGCAATATCCAAATACTTGAACGAGTAGAATGGGTAATGAAAGATGGTAAAATATGGAAATCGCAGTAAGCATTTGCTGACGTTTCGGCATGGCAACTAAATTGCACGGTTATTGTTATTTGTGTAGTTATTTACATTCATTAACACACTAACCGTACATTTTTTATTGCACAACATCACATTCATGAAATTACTATTACAATATCTTAAACCTTACAAATGGATAATTGCATTGGCCTTACTGCTGGCTGCTATCAACCAGGTATTCTCAATGTTCGACCCTTTACTGTTTGGTAAATTGATTGATCGATATTCTAATCATCCCCATTTTTTTGATCATGAAAAAAAATTACCACGCACTGAATGGCAATATATTTATGGCGTACTAGGATTTTTAGGCTTAATGGTGGGTACTGCCATGGTAAGCAGAATTGCTAAATCGTTTCAAGATTATGCGGTGAATGTAATTATTCAAAAATTTGGCGCAGCATTATTTACTGATGGTTTAAAACACAGCATGCGACTACCTTATCAAGATTTTGAAGACCAACGTAGCGGTGAAACACTTTCCATTTTAACGAAAGCAAGAGCTGACTGTGAAAAATTTATTGGATATTTTATTAATGTATTATTTGGTATATTGGTGGGTGTTATTTTTGTTTCTGTTTATGCTTTTCACATACACTGGAGCATTATGCCCACTTATGTTATTGGCATTGCAATTTTAACATGGCTAACCAACAAACTAAGTACTAAAATTAAAACTATCCAAAAACGTATTGTACGAGAAACAACTACCTTGGCGGGTGCTACTACTGAAAGTTTAAGAAATATTGAATTGGTAAAAAGCTTAGGATTAACCGATCAGGAAATAAAGCGATTAAATAACAATACATATAAAATATTGGGACTTGAATTAAAAAAAGTAAAAAGTATTCGCACCATTGGTTTTATACAAGGTACATTTGTAAACTTGCTCCGGCAAATTATTATGCTGGTATTAATGTGGCTAATTTTTAAAGATATACTTACTACCGGCCAACAAATAACCTTACAGTTTTACAGCTTTTTTATTTTTGGACCTTTACAAGAAATTGGCAATATTCTATTAAGCTATCGGGAAGCTGAAGCATCAATTAATAATTTTCATAATTTAATGAGTAAAGAGCCCGATCATATTCCTACCAACCCACAGCAAATAGGAAATATTGAATCACTAAATTTTGAACAGGTTATTTTTCAGCATCAAACAGCTAATTACAATGCTATTGATGGAATTTCATTTGAAGTACACCAAGGGGAAACCGTTGCTTTTGTAGGGCCAAGTGGAGCAGGTAAAAGTACATTGGTGAAATTACTAACCGGATTATATAGGCCGAAAGAAGGTAACATTTATTACAATGGCATTAATGGAAACGAATTAAATTTCGATGACCTGCGCAATCAAATTGGCATTGTTACACAAGACACCCAACTATTTGCAGGAACCATTAAAGAAAACTTGTTATTTGTAAAACCGAATGCTACAGATGAAGAAATTATTGAAGCATTAGAAAAAGCAAGTTGCAACCCATTATTGGCAAAAGCCGATAATGGAATTGATACACTGATTGGTGAAAGTGGGTTAAAATTGAGTGGAGGTGAAAAACAACGTATTTCCATTGCACGTGCATTAATTAGAAAGCCGCATTTATTATTGTTTGATGAAGCTACTAGCGCATTAGATTCAATAACAGAAGAAGAAATTACGAATACCATTAAACAGGTATCTAATGAGAAAGCACAAATTACCGTTTTAATTGCGCATCGTTTAAGTACCATTATGCATGCCGATAGAATTTATGTGTTAGAGAAAGGAAAGATTGTTGAGACCGGCACACATGAAAATTTGGTAGCTTTAAAAGGCTTATATTATGCTATGTGGCGCCAACAAATTGGCGAAAGAAAGCCCTCTATCATGCATCAATTGTAACAATAAAATTAAAGTTTATCAAACATAAAGGCCCCTCCGTAAAGGAATAGGGCCTTTTTCTACCAAAACTAAACCTGCTAAATACTTTTCTTTAAATTATAACTTAAAGGAAAATCAATTTTTATGGAGATATTCCTACCCATATTATAAATTCCGTGTTCACGGGGATTATCATTAGGACCGGGATTTTTATAATCACCATAAAAATATTTTAATCTGCTGAGATGATCCCAGTAGGACAAATTCAATAAGTTATTGCCTAATACAAATAAGTTAAAAAGTACTTCGCCTTTTTTATTCAGAACACTTCCTCCAATGCCTCCATTTAATAAAGCATATCCGGGTGTAGGTGTTTCTGTTCCATAAGCACTGAAAATTCTATTTTGAGTTGCAAAATATTCCAATTGTACTTTTACAAACGCATTTTTAATATTCATTTTGGGTAATGTAAAATTATAACGCAACTCCGATATGCCATGAGCAGGTGGTATTAAAGGCAAATATCTTTCGGAATCAGCAACTGCTTTACCATCCACCCCTTTATTAATGGCATTTACTACAGATAAACTATTTTCAAAATGTAATTGTTTAATTGGATGTAAATCAACGCTCAATTCACCTCCCCACAAGTTGGCTTTAGATGCCACAAATTTAAATGTTTGATTACCCTGCACAATAACAGAATCGCCACCATTAACGCTTGATAACTTTTGGTTATAGATATAGTTATTAATAACGTTATTGAATAAGCTTACTTGTATAACGGCATATTTAGAGCTATAAACCAATCCAACATCTTGTTGCAAACTAAATTCAGGCTTTAGTTGATCACTGCCTATTTGGTAAATATTGGTACCCGGGTGCACTCCATTGGCCGATAGTTCCGCAATATTGGGTGCTCTATACCCTCGTGATAAATTGGCTTTTACGGACAGTTTCTCCGTAAAATTATAAGTGGCACCTATACTACCGGAAAAGCCGGAAAAATTATGTTTGTAAGCTGAAAATACTTTTTGTGCTCCAACAGTATCAGCACCATAAACAGCCATGTCAAAACCGGTAACCGGGTTCGCATCTGTATACAAAGCCTGATTATTGAATGAACGGCCATCTATTCTAGCCCCTCCTGCAATGTCTAATTTGCCAAATGTTTTCTTTCCTAAAATAAATCCACCAACATCAAATTGATGATAATTCGGTATCACAAAATCGGTACCGTTAGTAACAGTATTGTTTTGATACATGCCATTTACCCCTGCAGTTAAATCCCAATTATTCAATGAAGGAAAATGATACTTCACATCATAGGTATAAGTTTGTAATTGTAGGTCAAGCCCGGGAATAGTAAATAATTCCGGATGGCTATATTCTCTTCTTCGGCTGTTTTGAAATCCAAGATTTACATCTAAGCGGCTTTCACCTAAAATAAAATTATTGCTCCAATACACACGGGCATGTTGCACGTGTTGGTGTAACTTCTCAATAGCATAACTATTTAAATCATGCGCTGAAACAATTTGTCTAACAGTATCAATTTCAGTAATTTGCCGGGTAAATTTCCAAGTAGCACTATCGCGGCTTCCATCGGGTATTTCTTGCAAATCATCGAATAAAACTAAATTAAGATGCGAGTATCCCCATTTGCGATGCAAGCCCAAAGATGCATTAGCATCTGTTTCGCGAAAAGCAGTACCAAACACACGACCATCTACTTTATTTTGGTAATCAACCGCCTGTTTGTGCGATACCCGAGCCATCCATTCAAATCCATTTTTGGTAGCACCCAACATAGCCGATCCACCAATAAACTTATTGTTGGTTTGATAGTTCAATAAAACATCACCAATCATTTTACCTTCAGGAGCAGGTTGGGTTGGTATAAGATTTACAACACCGGCTAAAGCATCAGAACCATAGGATAAACTGGCAGGGCCCTTAATTACTTCTACCCTATCAACACTAAATTGATCAATTTCAATACCATGTTCATCGCCCCATTGCTGGCCTTCTTGCCTAACACCATCGTACAAAGTAAGTATTCTATTATAACCCAATCCACGAATAATGGGTTTTGAAACATTAGGGCCAGTTGTTACAGTTTGCACCCCCGGAATTTTTGCAATCGCATCAATAGCATTGGTAGCTGTATTCGACAATAAATAACTATGATTCACAGTAACAACCGGTACAGGACTACGTTTTATTTGTGTGGCTTTAGAAGTACCTGTTACCACAACCTCACCAATTTCAGCGGCACTTTCATCCAAAGAAAAATTAGCAGTTACATTACCTTTGAGCGTCACATTTTTTGTTACAGTAGCATAACCAACAAATTTTACTTCTACCAAAAAATTACCAATGGGCAACCCTTTTATTTCATAGTCACCATTATCATTTGTAATGACACCCAATTTTAAATCAGGTATGGTTACAGTTGCACCGGCTAAAGGTTTATGGGTATTGGCATCTATTACTTTTCCGGTTAATACAGATGGGTTGGGATTATCAATATGATTAGCCAACAAAATTTGAGGTATCAATAAAATAGCAAGTACATAAATCGGCAAAGCCAATATTTTTATTTTTAGCATCATATTTAATTCATTAAAACAATAAAACATTCATTTTGCTGCAAGCATTAGTAGTGTTAGAATGTTTTATCTGGGGGGACCACGAGAAGTAGCAACCTTTACCGTGCTGTTGATAATTGACTCCTTAAATGTGTTTTGATGAGGATTATGATAAAATACAGCAGGGTCAGAAAGCAATGTTACTGAAGGAAGGTAAGGCATTACCACTACCACATTATTTACATCACAACTATAGCCTATGTTATGTACGATTGGGCCATTTTTGGGTACAGCTACCGCTGCGGGCATATCGGTATGCTTTGCCAGCCAATTATGTAACCACTGCTTAGGTGTATTAGCCAACAATAGCAGCAGGGCTAAAAAAAATGCTGTAAAAACTGATATGTATTTTTTTTTCCGCAAATAATTTTTGTTACAATGTTGCAAATATAGAATGTAAATAGCAAAAATTACTCATAATCAAGCATTTTTAAAAAAAAATGGGATAAACGGTTTAGTAGAATTAATCAACCCTTCAAAAAAAATACAACAAGCAGCATTTACCATTTCAAAATGTCCTATATTTAAGGATAACTATTTATCCCCGCAATGACAGAACAGGCAATAATACAAGGATGTATGCAAAACGATCCTATTGCACAGCGTGAGTTGTATAACAGATATAGCCCTAAAATGTTATCTGTGTGTTACCGTTTTGCGCATAATAAACAGGATGCGGAGGATATGTTGCAAGAAGGCTTTATTAAAATATTTACCCAAATTCATTCTTTTCAAAACAGAGGTGCTTTTGAGGGCTGGATTAGAAGAATAATGGTACACACTTGCATTAATTTTTTAAAGAAGAATAAGAAATTTAATGAAAGTGTTGAATTGGATTATGCTACGCATCTTTCAGCACGTGAGGAAACGATTCCTTCTGTTTTGCAAGGGAAACAAATTATAGAATGTATTAGGCAATTGCCTATTGGCTATAGAACCGTTTTAAACTTATATGCGATTGAAGGGTATAGCCATAAAGAAATTGCTGATATGCTGGATATTGAAGAAAGTACTAGCCGAAGCCAATACACCAGAGCCAAAACTATGCTGGAAAATATATTAATAAAACGAAAAATTGTGGACAGCCCGAAACCGGAATACAACTGGCTGGCAGTTTTTAGTAAATAAGTGCGGGTATAATGGAAAGCAATTTTCGTAAATATGATGAATTTGAACAATTCTTGCAAGACGAGGTGAAGAACCATCGTATGTATCCCTCTGAGCAAGTATGGGATAAAATACGTACTGAAATTCATGGAAAAGGTTCATGGAAAGCACTTACTTTTATTGCCATCTTTATTATTCTTTCACTCAGCATTACTACCATATATAATTACCCGCCTAAAAATATTTTTACCAAAACATATATCCCAATTTCAATTGCCAATTTTAATTCTGTTAAAAGCGAAGTGGTTAAGAATGAAAAGAGTACTTTGTTGGAACAAAGTATCAATCCTTCTACCTTAACTAATAAAACCATTAATAAAATTAACCAAACCCTTAAGGCTACTGCATATACCGAAAATCATGCCACTGCTTTGCATCAATTAAAAGAAGAAGAAACTAAAAACTTAATTGTTTCCGCACATTCATTCAATAATACTTTACGAAATGTTTCTATTATTAGCAAACATATCAATGCAAAGAATGATTTACCAGAATTAATACCTACAGAAAGTTTTAAAAACAATGGTTATCCTACCGGCAATATCCAAAAAATGGCAGGAACAGGTTTTGTATTGTATCCGAACTTTAATTTGCTAAATCAGAAAATCAGAGAAGTGGGGTATAAAAAAAGTGTAACAACTACTGCATATAACAACAGTAAACATATTAATAATGAATGGAAACTTTCTAAATTTTCCTATCAGTTATATATTACACCGTCAATAAGCTACCGTAACCTAGAAGACAATCAGGAGCGTTTAAACTATGCTCAACTCAGCACTTTTGCATTGAATAGTCCTGTTAATACCAATAATTTAGTTAACAGTAATGTGAATGCTGTAGTACATCATAAGCCTGCATTAGGAATGGAAGCCGGTGGTGCTATTTTATACCGACTCAATAAAAATTTACAAATTAAAACCGGGCTTCAATTTAATATTCGTCAATATTATATTGATGCTTATTGGTCTCCCTTCAATATTGCTACTATAGCTTATGTCCGCAATCATCAGTTAGATTCAGTAAATATGCTATCGGCCTATAGCAATACAAATGGTTATCAAAATGCCAAATTAGATAATAAGTTGTACCAAATATCAATGCCTATTGGATTACAATGGAGTTTCTTACCCAATAGCAAAATTGGTGTTGATGCGGGTATTACTTTCCAACCTACACTTACTTTAAACAAAAATGTTTATCTTCTTTCTACTGATTATAAATATTATGCGAATGGTGCATCCTTTTTTAGAAAATGGAATGCCAACACCGGTTTAGATTTAAATATTACCTACAAAACAGCTAACCGTACTTGGTTTATTGGTCCGCAAATTCGCTATCAACACTTCCCTACCTATAACGACTTGTATCCCATTAAAGAATTTAGATGGGATTATGGTATAAAAGTGGGCTTTACACAACCTATTCGTTAAAATAATACTCGCACAATCCCAACTTTGCACATTTTAGTAGGGTTTCAAATAATTTTGCAGCATGAAAAAAATATTACTGTTTTGTACTGTATTGGCTTTAATTATAATCATAAATGCTTGTCATCAAAAACAGAACAACAATAAATCAACTACCACTAATGATACAACTGCTTTTTACCCCTTACATGAAATATTGTTAGAAGAATTGAAGGATGTAAAAAACACACCTTATTTCATGTATCAAGTTAAAACCCACATCCATACAAAAAAAGATTCTTCTGTTATAAATCCTCAACAGTTCGAAGTTTTAGCTCAGCCTTTCTTATCAATTAATTTAAACAGTAAGGATTTAAAACCCTATTTAAACGAATCGGTATTTCATGACTTATCAACCAATAGTTACAGCTTTACATATACCCCTAAATCTAATAATGATACTCTTTCAATTAAATCAATTGTTATATTATTGAATGACGATAACAATAATTCATTAAAAGATATTTTTATTCACAAAATGCTACACAATTCCGATACCGTTATTGATGAAGCACTACACTGGAAGCCGGCTAACTATTTTACCATCGATAAAAAATATCTTTTAAAAGATTCTGTAATCAACAAAAGTAAATTACTGGTAAATTGGCAACATTAACATGAACGCGACAACATTTCAACAAATTGCACCTACTATTCCTCATAAACCCGGTATTTATAAGTATTATGACGCCGAACAGCAATTGCTATACGTTGGAAAAGCAAAAGATTTAAGGAAACGTGTAAGCTCTTATTTCAATAAAAATTTTACCGGATACAAAACCTTTGAATTAGTAAAACGCATTGAGCATATTGAATTTACAATAGTTGACTCTGAACAAGATGCACTTTTGTTAGAAAATGCACTCATTAAGCAATACCAACCAAAATATAATATTAATCTAAAAGATGATAAAACTTACCCTTACATAGTAATTAAAAATGAGTCTTTCCCCAGAATATTTTTAACCCGTCAAAAAATAAACGATGGGTCAGAGTATTTAGGCCCGTATAGCTCGGTAGGCAGTGTTCGTGAATTATTGCACTTTATTAAACAATACATACCACTACGCACCTGTAAGCTTGCTTTAAATACCCAAAATATTGAAAAGCATAAATTTAAAGTTTGCCTTGAGTATCATTTAGGTAATTGCAAAGGTCCTTGCGAAGGGCTACAATCAGAGCAAGACTATAATCAGGGAATTCAACAAATTAAAGAAATTTTAAAAGGGAATTTAAGCCCTGTAATCCAAAGACTTAAAAATGAAATGCAGGAATATGCCAATGGTTTACAATTTGAAAAGGCTGCTGCCATTAAAAACAAATTGGCCTATTTAGAAAATTATCAAGCTAAGTCTGTTATTGTAAGTAAACAAGTTAATAACGTAGATGTATTTGCGATAGAACAAGAAGATGATATAGCTTTTATTAGCTATTTAATGGTAAACAACGGCACTATTGTACAAACGCATACCCGAAAAGTAGAAATGCAATTAGATGAAACCCTATTTGAAATATTACCCTTACTGATTGTTGACATAAGAAAAACATTTAATAGCACCTCTACAGAAATAATTGTTCCATTTGAAATTGATTATTCTGAAGCGAATATTAGCATTACCATACCAAAAGCAGGTGACAAAAAGAAATTACTGGATTTAGCCACTAAAAATGTTACATACTTTAAAGAAGAACTAAGAAGAAAAAAAACACTGCATTTAACAAGCAAAAGCAATGAAGAAATGCTGTTGGTATTAGAAGAAATGAAACAATTGTTACACTTGCCTCAAACGCCTTTACACATAGAATGTTTTGATAATTCAAATTTTCAAGGAAGTTACCCTGTTTCGGCTATGGTATGCTTTAAAAATGGATTACCCAGCAAAAAAGATTACCGCCGTTTTAATGTAAAAACAGTAAAAGGCATTAACGATTTTGCTACCATGTATGAAGTGGTATATAGGCGTTACAAACGATTACAGGTAGAAAAACAACCACTTCCCCAATTAGTAATAATTGATGGAGGTAAAGGACAATTAAACGCTGCTATTGAGGCCCTTCATGCGCTTCATTTATTAGGCGAATTGACTGTTGTAGGATTGGCCAAAAATGAAGAGGAAATTTTTTTCCCGGGAGACAGTGAGTCATTAAAACTTCCTTGGAATACAGAAAGTTTGTTATTAATTAGAAGAATAAGAGATGAAGTACACCGATTTGGCATCACCTTTCATAGAAACAAGCGTTCGTTAGGTACTTTTAAAAACGAGCTGGAAAATATTAGCGGAATTGGAAAAGCTACAGCTGATAAACTATTAAAACAATTCAAATCGGTAAAGAATTTAAGAACTGCTTCAGAAGATGCATTAATTCCCATAGTGGGTGAAAAAAAAGCAGCGGCAATACGCAGTTATTTCCAAGCACTATCTTTCACTGAAAACCAATAAACTTACTTAAAAAAGGAAATGGGTTAATTATGAGCATAAAAAAGGGCCAGGATAAAAATCCAGCCCCGTCTTTAAAATCCAATATCCTATGAAAAACCGAGATAAAATTACTAATTAGTTTTTAAATAACAATAATTTCTTAAAAAAATATTTTAAATAATTTACACAAATTTAATGCCTGACTTTTTGAGTAGTAGTCACTAATTGTTAATAAGCCCACAAATCCTGCTCGTAGTTAAATATTTTCTCTTTAACTTTTTCACCTGCCAATAAGCGGAATAAAGGATCTTTAATGTAATCTTTAAAGTACTGATTTTTAAAGTTATCCATCGTGGTTTTTACAATATAGCTACTATACATATGGCTTTCAAACAAATCGTCCCAACTCATTCTGGCACCATTGTTCTTTGGATTATACACTTGTACTTTGGCAAAAGTGGGTCTAATATCGGGGTAATAAACCCAAAACAAAGGGTATAAATCATCTCCAACAGCAGAACCGTCAGATAAATAGCGCTTCATCATAGGTGCAATACCAATAATTCTACGTACTAATCTAGAAGCTTCTTTATCAAAAATGTAGTCTTCTTTGATACGAAACTTATAGATAGAATCTGGTGAAATTTCTCGAGGTGCAACTCTACATATACCAGTTGCATTATCATCAATATCTCTCATCATCGTTGTATCGAAACCTCCACCCAAAGTTTTAACAAAATCATCTTTAGTTAGGGGCGTTGTAAAGCGATCATCATCGGCATTAAATGCAGTTACATCACCATTCATTACCGCCTGTACAATAATGGAAATGAGGCGTTGATTACCGTTATCTTCATTAGAAGTATAACCAAATACCTGATTCATCTTTTCGCGAATATCAATTTCACTCCACACTCTTTCCTTAAAAACAGCATCATCTTCTCTAATAAAATCGTAAGCTAAAGGAGTTTTATCGCGTACCATTTCATAATTACGTGTAGGATCATCAGGACGTAATGAAACTTTTATGGTATCAAATAACCCTCCACTAGCACCTGGTTGTGGCCTATACTCTTTACAACCGTTTTTAGGTTGATTGTTGGCCGTAGTCTGAGCATTAGCTCCAGTTGTGTTAGTATTAGTTTGATTACCTGATGACAAATACGGATTGTTAGAACTATTACTACCTGATCCGCTAGTAGTAGTGCCACTATTCTGCAAATAAGGGTTATTTGCATTATTCGAGGTTTTGGCGGGTGTAGTATTGGTATTTCTTTGAGCAGTGCGCTTTTTCGCCTGGGCTAAAGCAGCATTGCTTTCAAGCAGCAGTAAGCCTGCGGCAACCATACACACAATTAATAGAATGCTGTTTTTCTTCATAATTAAAATTTTTAGTATAAATAGAAGGAGATGGGTGGCAAAGTAGTTACACCGTTTGGACCTTCTACTTTAATCATATCAATTAACACAGTTGAATTAGGACCTAATTTATCAATTAAAGCACGTGTTTCACCACTAAATACAGCTCCATTGTTTACAGAAATACCTGGTCTTTCTGAGAATGCCTTTCCTGTTGCTATAAAGGTATAACTAAGTACATTGTATTTTAAATTCTCGAAGATAAAGTTTTCTAAATCTGCTCTAACACCTGCCATAGCCTTAAACTCGTTCAATGGCATTCTACCTCCCTTACTATTACCCACTTTGGCAACCGGATCTGGAATTGTTTTTACCCTAAATTTAAATGGTGTAACATTTTTACCATCATTTACAGAAATAGTAGCTTCTCCGGGAGTAGTAACCTGTGCTTCATAGTGGCCGGGGCCGGTTTTAGTTAATGAACCCTGACTGATAGAAACACTTACCTTTTCATCACCAACTCCGCTTCCACCGATAACCGTTAAAGGATTGGCAACACCAATGTATAATACACGGGTAGCATCAGCACTAACATTTGCACCTGTTGGAGAACCAACAGTATATTTAATGTCAATATCTTTAGACTCTTCTTTACCTGTAGCCTGATTAAAGTAACTAATGTGTAATTTTTTTACATAAGAACCTGGACCGCCAACTGTGGTTTTATATAACCCTGTTCCATCTGCTTGTAAAGGCACAGAAGAACCATCAACAGTAATGGTAGGACGCGATTCTTTATTAAATGCACCAATACCTGCAGTAACATCTAATTCTTGGCCCGGCATTAAATATTGAGCACTTTGTCCAATTAAAGGTACATAGGTGTCAAATACCATTTTTACCTCGCCAATTTTACTGTGAAAATATTCAACCGCACGTGCTTCTGAGTTTTTTACATCATTTTGAAACTTGCTTAATATGGTAATACCAGCAATGGTGGGAGTCATATTAAAATAAGCGTAAGCCCAATCTTTTTTTGCAGCATCAGAAGTAGCTGTTTTAGGTATTGATACATCTAACGGAAGCGTTGATGCATATTGTTCAGCAAAACTTGTATCAATGGCTAATAAATCATTTTTAAATTGAGTTAATTTTTGTTGTAACTCATTACCTTTTTTCTCTTCTACCATTAGTCTGGAAGTAGCTTCCAAATCATCTTCCTTAAAAGTGGTGTCTTTAGGAGGATTATAACCAGATGCTTTTTTTAATTCTTCCTTTAATGATTCAATGTAATTGTACATATTATCAGCCAACTGTTGTGCCTTTTGAGCTTTTGGCCACCAAATCGCTGCTTTGTCTTTTGTGTCTGCCTGATTCAGTTTTTCCTGAAATGATTTAAAAAGCGTTTGATTTTTTTGATCAATTATTTGATTGGAAGTATCTAAGCTATTGTTTACCGTTTTAAAGGCATTCAAAATTTCCGACGATACATTTAGCGCTAACAATGCAGTTAGCACCAAGTACATCAGGTTAATCATCTTCTGCCGTGGCTCCTTAGGTAATGCCATAGTTTATGTGCAGTTTATTTTTTTACAATTAGGGTTGAAAGTTTTTATCCATTTTTTTATGAACGGCCCTGCATAGCAGTTAACATATTGCCATAAACTTGATTTAATTTGCCCAAATTATTGGCCAATAAAGCAATTTGTTCTTTCGCTTTTAATGCATCGCCTGCTGAATTATTCATAGCTTCAGAAGTTTGAGCCAACTTACCATAAAACTGATTCAACACTTTTAAATGATTATTGCTTTCCTGCAACTCTAATTCGTAAATAGTATTTAAAGAAGTTAGGTTTTTAGTTAATACCTGTACCTGAGTGTGGAATTGCTTGGTATTTTCAGCAGCAGCATTAAATGAAGATAAAGAAGCTGTTGTTTGATTTACTGCTCCGGCTACTGTTCCTAAAGCACCGGCAGCTTCTTTTGCTTTAGCGCTAAAATCGCCGGTTGATTTAACAACATCACCAATTTCACCCATCTTTTCAACAGTAGAACCTAACTTTTGAAAACCCGCACTCAACTTACTCAAGTTTGCAGGTGTAATATCTGCTTCTAATAACATTTTTTCCATGGTTTGTAAAGCAGGGTTGCCTGCAGGTACTTTTTGACCTGGCAAATGCACTTCATGATCATCCATATATGGGTAAATAATATATAAAATACCATAGCCTAAGAAAATGATAGCTTCAGTAGTTAAACCTACCTTCAACATAAAATCTGCAATAGGAGTATGCAAAATTTTCTGCAATGCACCGAAAATAACAACTGCTGCTGCTACAGATACACCAACATCAAACCATTTACTAACTTTAGGAGGAATTTTTGCTGCCATAAATACGTGAGTTTAAATTTTTACTGGGTTTAGGTTAATAAAATACTGCCTTGCGAAGGTTATCGCCGGTAGTATTCGTAAAATTTATTAAAGTTTTAATCAATGAAATTCGCAGGTTTAGGTTTTCTATTTTTTCATTCGAGGGGCTAAATCAATTACACATCTGAATCCAATGTAAGATTTTGCACTATCCTGGTATTCAAATGTACGGGTGCTGGTTTGTAAGAAATAACCTACATCTTTCCAACTACCGCCACGCACCACCTTTCTGCGCATTAAAGGCGGATCAGAATCTTTGGCTTCATAGCGAACATCTGGATTCATATCAGACATAAAGTTATAGGCACTTTCATTGAAGTAGGAATTAGTCCATTCAGCCACATTGCCAGACATATTGTACAATCCGTAATCATTAGGCCAATAAGCATCTACACGAACTGTATAAAAACCACCATCTTCCGCATAATTTCCACGACCAGGTTTGAAGTTAGCCAATAAACATCCTTTCTTGTTGCGAATATAATAGTTACCCCAAGGATACATTGAATTGGTTCTACCACCTCTTGCAGCATATTCCCATTCTGCCTCACTTGGTAAACGAAAATCACTTTCAACTGCCATTTTCTTTCTTTCTAATGCAGCATTCTGAATATGTGTACGCCAGTGACAGAATGCAACAGCCTGTTTCCAATTTACCCCTACTACCGGATAATTACCGAAAGCAGGATGAGCAAAATAGCGCTTGGTCATTGGTTCGTTATAGGAATAAGAAAAATCTCGCATCCATACTAATGTATCGGGATAAATAGGAACCTGGTATCGTACAATAAACTTACTGCGAGGTTGGCCTGCATTTTCGCGTTTAGCAGCTTCAAATAGATTGAATGTTTCTACTTGATATAATAATTTGTTAGGATCTACATCGGGCTTGCCATATAAACGATTATCCGGAGCCAAGATTAATTTATTACCCAGCTTTTCTAAATTAGAAGCATCATATTTAATGGTACGAGCTTTATTCCAATCAATAGCAATGGCAGAATCGCCACCTGTAGCACCGGCTGATGATTTGTAATACCCCAATTCCTTGGCAGCCAAAGAATCGCGCACCCAGTAAACAAACTGACGATAATCGTTATTGGTAATTTCAGTGGCATCCATCCAAAAACCGGCTATGGATACCTGACGATTACGGGCGGTATAGTTATAATTAATGTCTTCATCACTTGGACCCATATGAAAGGTTCCGGGGGGAATATACACCATGCCGCGAGGTTTGCCCATGCTTTTACCTCCACCGGGGGCCACTCCGTGTAACTGGCCATCGTCTAGGGGGTTTTTGCTTTTTCCTTTAAAACAAGCAGTAAAACCCACAGTAACCAGCGACACCAACAAGATACTATAATGGTACTTCTTCATAATTGCTCAATAGAATTTGACAAATATATAGCATTCAATAGCTATCATGCTACTTTGTTAAATTAGTTTTACTTTAAATTTTTTTTGAGTAAAGTTCAATGATGCATTTACTTAACGTTCTTTTTACTAATTTATTTTCCAGGAGGGATAAACAGGGAGCATGCAAATTAATGGTTTAATTGAAATTGAGAAAAAAAATTTCCAAAATTTGTTTCCGGTTTCTGGCAACTGTAGTTCTCACAAACGTAAAAGGTTGATTTACAATTAAAATCTTTCCCTTCTAATAATGGAAAACCTTCCTTAAAATTTTGAGAAACCTGAAAAATTTTGTCCGGAATATAGTTTTTTAGAAAGGGAGCGATAAAGTTTTGAGCCTCCTCGCCTGTAAAAACTACTTCTTTTATGGGAAAACTTTGTTGCAAAATAACAAGTGTCCAATAGCCAAATGATGTGGGATAATTGACAATGGGCTTCATCAACGAAGCTATCATCTTCCTGCTGCGTTGCCCCCATTCGGGCTTATCTAATATTGTGTCTAAATAGAGCAGATTAAACGCCATTACAGCATTTCCACTAGGGGTAGCACCATCATATAGTTCTTTTTTACGAACAAGGACATTCGGTTGCTGTTTTGAAGTAAAGTAAAAAAACAAATTTTCTTCATCCGAATAATTTTGTATTGCCTGTTCGGTTAAGGATTCTGCCTTATTTAAATAAGTAGCATCTCCCGTAATTTCTTGTAATGCAATGTAGGCCTGAATGATAAATGCAATATCATCCAAAAAAGCAGGTAATGACTGGCGGTGGTTATTGGATTGGTGCAGCCATTGTTGTTCCTGTTTAAACTTATTTTCCAAAACTTGCATGGTTTCAATTGCTCTTTTTTTGAAGGCTTCCATACCTGTTGCAGCATATGCTTTTGCCAAAGCCTGTATCATTAAAGCATTCCAGCCCGGTAATATTTTATTGTCCAAACCTGGTTTTACCCTTTTGGAACGGGCAGCTAATAATTTTTGCTTTCCTTTTTCCAAAATTGGGGCTAAAACCTCAACCGATAAGTTATTTTTTTCTGCAAATACTTCAATAGGTTCTTTTATCCATAAAATATTGTGACCATATTCCCAGTTTCCGGACTGTGTTACACCATAAAATTGACAGAAAATGGGTGCATCTTCTCCTAATAAGGCTTCTATTTCCGCTTTTTTCCAAACATAATATTTACCCTCAACCCCTTCACTATCGGCATCCCAGGCACTATAAAAACCGCCTTTGGCATCCATTAAATTCTCTGCCATCCATTCAATGGTATTGACCATTGCCTGCCGATAGGTTGATTTATGTGTAATTTGATAAGCTTCTGCCAGCAATTCAACCAATAAAGCATTATCGTATAACATTTTTTCAAAATGGGGCACTAACCATTCCGTATCGGTACTATATCTGGCAAAGCCACCCGCAATTTGATCGTAAATTCCGCCTTGCACCATTTTGTCAATACTCAATAAAGCCTGTTGCAAAGCCTTTTCTGATTGGCTATGGTAATACATGCGTAATAATGTACGAATGACCATTGTTTGTGGAAACTTGGGTGCCCTACCAAAACCACCCCATTTTGTATCAGCTGTTTGCAAAATATTGGTTTCAATTGCTTGGATGGTTTCTTTTGTTTCAGTACTAATTAATTCTGTTGAAAGGCCAAAATCATTGGCTGCTTTAATATGTTGGGTTAATTGTTGTGCTTGCTGTTCAACCGCATCGCGTTGTTCGGTAAAAGCTTTGTGTACAGCCAACAATACCTCTTTCCAGCTCATTCGGTTATGTGCTCGTTCCGGTGGGAAATAGGTACCGCCAAAAAAAGGTTGTGTATCCGGTGTTAAAAATACATTGAGGGGCCATCCACCACTTCCTGTTAGGGTTTGTACAGCATCCATATATATGTGATCCAAATCAGGCCTTTCTTCTCTATCCACTTTTATATTCACGAAATACTCATTCATTATAGCAGCGATATCTGCACTTTCAAAACTTTCTTTTTCCATAACATGGCACCAATGGCAGGAAGAATAGCCAATACTTACAAGTATAGGAAGGTTTTTTTCTTTGGCCATTTGTAAAGCTTCTTCGCCCCAAGGATACCAGTTTACCGGGTTGTGGGCATGTTGCAATAAGTAAGGACTGCTCTCGTGTATTAAGCGATTGGTATGTTGCATGCTATTAAATGTAAGGCAAGTTACATAAAAAGAAAAAGCCCTTTTACAAGGGCTTGAATTATCTATTAAAATGAAATTATTTAACAGGTTGGTTATTGGTAAGGAAATGCTCAATAGCAGCTGTCATACTGGGTATATGCACATCAGGGGCTTTTAAGTTGAGGGTTAAACCTGCTTCTTCAACAGCTTTCGCCGTATTGTTACCAAAAGCACCTATTAACGTACCATTTTGATGAAAATTAGGAAAATTATCGAAAATAGAACGTACAGCACTTGGCGTAAACAAACAAACCATATCAACGTCATTATTAGCAAACAATGGTTTAATATCATTGCTAATGCTACGATACATAAACCCTAATTGAAACTCACATTGATTGGTTTTAAGCCAGTTCACAATTTCATTATCCTGCTGATTTTCGCTACACACATATAAAAAGTTTTCGTTCTCTTTGTGTTTGTTAATTACAGAAAACAAACTTTTATTAGAGCCATCAGCGCCATAAAAAACTTTGCGTTTTCTATACAAAATAAATTTTTGCAAATACAAAGCCACGGCCTCTGTAATACAGAAATACTTAGTATCCTGACTAATAGATACTTTCATCTCTTCGCAAATACGAAAGAAATGATCAATTGCATGCCTACTGGTAAAAATAATAGCAGTAAAAGTTGCAATATCAATTTTTTGTTTACGAAACTCTTTTGCTGTAATAGGATCTAACCGAATGAAAGGTTCAAAAACAAACTGCACTTGATATTTCCTTTCAATATCAAAATAGGGTGATTTTTCACTTTCCGGTCTGGGCTGAGCAATGATAATTTTTTTTACCGGTTTAAAGTCTACAACATTTGAATTTTTAGTTGCTTTTTTTGCCATGCGAATCTTCTAAAATGTCTACAAAGTTAAACACTATTTCTGTAAATACAGGAACATTAACCTGTACAAACACAACACAGGTATTATTTCAACGGCGCAAATGTACAGGAAAAAATGCAAGCCATTCATTTTCAGCTCCCGACGAAAGGCTGACAGGCTAATAAAAAAACGATACAACCATAAAAAAGCTAATAAACCAAAACTTACTTGTAATGCAATAGCAGCGATAGAATGATTAGAAAATGCCAACAACCAAATAATGGGTATAAGGAATATGGCAGCCACTTTATTAATTAACAAAACAATAAAACTATACTGATTTGCTGCCTGTTTTATGGCAAAAATCCATCCGGCAGATTGTAATAAAACAAATTTTCCCCCATAAATAATGGCTAAAAGAATACTGCTATAAAGCACAATCCACCAAAATGAAGCAATGCTTATTCCATAAAATTGTGCAACCAATGCTATATATAATCCGCCATTAACAATAAACAAAATATTGAATAATAGGGCAGACAATTGTCCTTGGGCCATTTGCTCCCGCATTTGTTTTTGTCGATAACTGGTTTGAAAAAAATAAGCAAATAAGCTGTTGAAATATTTTGAAAACAGTTGTCGTAATAAAGCTAAATAAAATAAAACACCACACAACACATAAAACAAATCATCCTTATCAATAATTTGTTTATACACGGTTATTTGATAAAATGGCGGTTGATTGAACGGCAGGAATGGCGCAGGCATCCATTTAGCATAAGTGCTGGTATCAATTTGTTTAACAGCTGGTGTTTGAGTAGTAAGTTGCCCAACACTATCCTTTACAACTGCATTATTTTGAAGCGCATTGATTGTATCAATAGCTATTTTATTACTTGTATCAGCCTTCAAAAATTTTACGCTGCCAGTAATAATGGGGCGCTTAGTTTTTTTTACTGCCTGTTTCACCATGGTGCTTTCTAAAGCAGGCCTATGCGTATTAAGTTGTTGAATGGCAGGCAGTTGTTTGTCCGTATCGGTTTGTGCCTTCGCATTCACCCATACGAATAGTAAATAAATACAGCAAAACAAAATGGCCTTCCGTTGCATGAAGCGCAAAAATAGGGATAAGCCTTATGGCATCACCCATTTTTTGGTATCTAAATTATTTTTAAAAAAGCCTTACAAAAATAGCCCTGTAAATTTGCAGGCTTAATGTTATTCAAATATTAATATGGCAGGTATTTATTTACATATCCCATTTTGTAAGCAAGCATGTAATTACTGCAACTTCCATTTTTCAGTAAACAAAAACAACATACCTCAAATGGTGCAGGCCATTGCCAATGAAATACATATACAACAAGCATTTTTATCCAATTCAACCATTCATACCATTTACTTTGGAGGCGGTACACCTTCATTATTAAGCTGGGAACAGATTAACTTTTTACTCAATAATATTCAAAAACATTTTTCCATTGCAAACGAAGCAGAAATTACCCTAGAGGTAAATCCCGATGATTGCACACCTGAAAAACTGCAGGCATGGCGCAATGCCGGTATTAATCGTTTAAGTATCGGAACGCAATCGTTTAGAGAAGAAGATTTGAAATGGATGAACCGATCACACAATGCACTTTCGGCTATCAGGGCAATTGAACAGGCACACCAAGCTTCATTTCATAATATTAGCATTGACCTTATATACGGCATACCGGGTTTAACAACTGCAGCATGGCTACAAAATGTACAACAAGCTACACAACTTCCCATTCAGCATTTATCTTGCTATGCATTAACGGTTGAACCAAAGACTGCCTTAAGTAATGCCATTCAAAAAAAACTTTTACCTGATATTAATGTTGATGAACAGGCGTTACAATTTGAACTACTCATGCAATGGCTTCCGGATGCGGGATTTCAACAGTATGAGGTTTCTAATTTTGCCAAATCCGGGTTTGAAAGCAAGCATAACAGCAGTTATTGGAAAGGCATTCCTTATTTAGGGTTAGGCCCTTCCGCTCATTCCTACAATGGTCAATGGCGTCAATGGAATATTGCCAACAATAGTTTGTACTTACAAAGTATTGAAAAAGGCACAATACCTGCCGAAATAGAACAACTAACTCCTTCTCAAAAAAGGAATGAACAAATTATGATTGCATTGCGCATGAAAGAAGGAATTTATTTCAATCAGTTATCTAACCTTTTTTCTCCAGAACACAAAGCGGCATTATTGAGGAATGCGGATAAGTGGATAAACCATAATCTTATGGAATGGTTACCCGAGGCACAACAATTACGGTTAACTACAAAAGGTATGCTTTACGCCGATGGCATAGCCGCCGATTTATTTGAAACTACTTAGTTACACTAATAAAGTTTCTATTTTCTGGAAACCTTCATCCGCGGGCAAATGCTCCCACAATATTTCATAAATGGTTTGCACAATAGGAAGTGATGTTTGGTATTGTTCAGTAATGAATACCATACATTTGGATGCATTATACCCTTCGGCTACCATATTTAATTCTAACTGAGCCGCCTTTACGCTGTATCCTTTCCCAATCATATTGCCAAAAGTTCGGTTACGACTAAAAAGGGAATAACAGGTAACCAACAAATCGCCTAAATATACTGAAGCGGCATAATCATTATCATCCGTTTTATCAGATTCTTTATTTGTAATTGCCTTTAAAAAACGGTTCATTTCTAATGCGCAGTTAGCAATATACACGCTTAAAAAATTATCGCCATACTCTAAACCATGTGCTATGCCGGCACCTAATGCATAAATATTTTTAAGTACTGCAGCATATTGCACGCCTATTACATCTGTATTTGTTTCTGTATTGATGTAAGGTGTTTTAAAATATGCGGCCAATTGTTGTGTAACATTTTTATCAATACCTGAAAATGTTAAATACGATAATTTTTCAGCAGCCACTTCTTCAGCATGGCAGGGACCTAATAAAGTAAAATATTGTTGTAAAGGAAATTGAAAATGTGCTTGCAAATATTCATGAAACAAATATTTATGAAGGGGTAAAATACCTTTTATGGCTGAAATAATGTATTTGTTTTTTAAAACTGTTTTAGGCAAATGATGAAAAGCATCAGCTACATATGCAGAAGGTATGGCTACAACAATTACATCACTGTCTTCAATTACAGTTTGAATGGAGGCCGACATATTTAATAACTGTGTATTAAAATAAGCATTGCTTAAATAATGCGGATTGTGTTTCCTTTGTTGAATGTATGGAATGGTTTTATCATTTCTTATCCACCAGTTAATGTGATGTTCATTATCGGTTAAAATTTTGGCAATAGCTGTTGCCCAACTTCCACTTCCTATAATACCAATTTGCATAGGCAATTTGTTTGAGTACGACAAACATACAGAAAGGCAATGGGTATTACAATTTCTACACAAAAAAACCGGCCAATGAATAAAGCCGGTTTATGTTGAATAGATTAATTGTGTTAATTGGATGGTTTTACTTCGTACAATTTATCCTTCGGGGTTATTAGCACCTTATCTTTATTCTTTAGTAACTTACTTACTGTTGAATATGGGCCTGTAACAACCTCATCCCCTGCTTGAAGCCCACTGGTAACTTGTATATAATTCAAATCCTGAATACCTGTTTTAACAGGTGTCATTTTAACGGTACCGTCTTTCTGTATTACAAATACTACTTCTTGAGTACTATCGGAATTGCTGGCATTCTGCATATTTTTATTACCAGCAGCATTGCTTGTGGAATCAGCATTCATCTCTCTTGTTGTAACGGCATTCAAAGGAACACTTAATACATTTGGCGCAGTGCGGGTTTGTATATCAGCGCTGGCACTCATACCGGGCCTAAAAGGGAAACGACCTTTTACTATTAAGTCCTGATAACTTTCTGGTAACAAACGAATATGTACTTTATAATTGGTAACATCGGTTGAGGAAGCGGTTGCAGTTGCAGAAGCATTAGTAGCTGGATTTGCAATTTTATATACTATCCCTTTGAATTTTCTATCATTGTATGCATCTATTTCTACCAAAGCGGTATCACCAATTTGTATTTTTGGAATATCATTTTCGCCTACATCAACCTGTGCAACAATACTGCTTAAATCAGCAATGCGCATCATCTCTGTTCCTACATTAAAACTATTACCGGCTACTCTTTCACCTTTTTTAATACTTAACAAACTTACAACGCCACTAATGGGTGCAGTAATAATGGTGCGTGATAAATCTTCATTTGCTTTTGCCAACTGTGCCTGTGCATTTTTAATATTAGCTTTATTGGCATTAATATTTTGAATGGCAGCATTATAATTTGCTTCTGCTGAACGATAGGCTTGTTCTGCTGTTTCAAATTCCTGACGGCTAATTACTTTATCGTCTAATAATTTTTTTTGTCTTTTATAATTGGCTTCTGTTTGGTCAACAGTAGCTTTTAATCCAACCAAACTAGCTTGTAAATTAGCCACTTGTGCCTGCGCTTGTGCAACAATTGCTGCCACTTGGTCGCGCTGTGTAACATATATATCAGCATATATTTTCGCCAACTCTTGCCCCTTTTTTACCGTATCGCCTTCATTTACATTTAAGGCAACTACTTCACCGCTAATATCCGGACTAATTTTTACTTCCACTTCAGGATAAATTTTACCGCTAGCATTTACACTTTCAATAATAGTTCTTACTTGTGCTTTTTCAGCAGAAACTTTAATCCCTTCATCTTTACCAATCACACCAGCTGCCTTTAAACCCCATAAGGCACCTAACAAAATAATTAGAATAATGATGGTCCAAAGCAGTTTTTTATTCATACAGTTATTTTTATATAAGTAAGTTGAATGATGTTTATGGTAAGTAAATTATAATTTTAAGCCCATTCCTTTATAAAACTCCAGCAATTTCATTTTAAAAATATAATCATATTCATTGGCTACCTGCTGCAGTTTTGCTTTCAACAAGTTGTTTTGATTGGTAATTAAATCAATGGTTCCAAGCATACCAATTTCATAACGCTTTAAAGCAAAATCGTATGCTTTTTGAGCACTCATTACACTCTTCTTACCGGCATTAAACTTTTCAGCAGCTAATACAGCATTGGTATAGGCAGTATAAATATTGTTTTTTAAAGTAAAGTCTGCCAACTCATTTTGCAATTGGGTATTCTTGATATTTAATTTAGCTTGTTGGTAAGCTATGCGACTTTGCCCGTTATTAAATACAGGAATGCTTAAGTTAATTCCCAAGCCTTGACCAAAGTTGTTGGTGATTTGATTGGACCAACCCTGCCACAATTGTCCAAAATTCTTTTTTGATTGTGTTACAGAAAAAACGGGATTTTGCACATAGTAATTAGCACTACCAATTTTTACAATAGGCTCTGCACCGGTAATGGGCGCATATCCATTAAAAGTATAACCATCAATTTGATTAAATGAATTATAAAAGTTAGTTCCTAAACTAACACCAAACCCCAATGTAGGATAAAGTGCTGCTTTAGCAACCTGCATATTTTTTTGTGCTGCTTTTAAACGAAATGAATTGCCTTTTTGCAAAGGCTGATTATTCAATGCTAAAGCATAAACCACTTCCGGCTGTAAATCAGCAAATGATTCTAAGGGTATGGTGGATACATCGGGTGTATCAACTTCAAAAGGGGCGGCAGCATCTAAATTCAAAACAGCTTTTAGTTGTAATACACTTTGCTGAAAGGTAGTTTTTGCGGCAATGTAATTACTGCTGTCATTAGCTAATTGTGCTTCCAATTCAATTTGGTTTAGCTCAGGCAAGGCGCCGGCATCTACTTGTTTCTTAGTAATATCAAGCTGGGTTTGTGTTTGCTGAATTTGTACTTTGCTAATGTTAATTTGTTCATTGGCACTTAATACCTGCAAATAATAAGTAGCTACGTTTAAAGCCGCATCGTTACTGGCTTTTTCCACATCAGCCAAAGCAGCTTCCGCACTGAACTGTGCTGCGCTTACATTATTTTTTAATCGGTTCCAGTTATACACAGTTACATTACTATTGGCCTGAATATTTTGATACAAGGCCTGGGTATTCGTATAGATGTTGGTAGTACGGTCAATAGAACGACCAAATTGCACACCTACTCCTGTACCTAAGGATAAAGTTGGAATTTGATAATATTTAGCTTGTTTCACCTGTAAGGCAGCCAACCTTGCCTGCACATCGGCTTGTTTAACTGAAATATTGTTTTTTAGGGCATATTCAACACAGCGCTGCAACGTCCACTTTTCAGTAGTTTGTCCGTAACCTAGCACTGTGGAGGAAACAAAAATGAACAAAAACAAATATTTCATGCAGTCATTATTTTATTTTTTTGAACAATACAACTTCAAACAGCCACTCAAAGTGGGTAATCAACCATGCTCTATTCTATACAAAAATAACAGAATAGAAATGGCAACACGAAATTTTAGATAAATGGTTTAATGAACAGGAGCAGCGGCTTTTTTAAAGGCTTGTTGTAAATCGGCTATTAAATAATCAGCGTCTTCAAGCCCCACATATAAACGCAACATTCTATGTTCGGTATTTTGCTCATCGTATTCTGCCTCTGCAAAACCTGCACACCGGGGTACTACTAAACTTTCATGTCCACCCCAACTTACAGCCATGCGAATGTGCTGTAAAGCGTTACAGAATGTTTCAATGGCTTGTATGGGCAATGGCTTTAATACAATGGTACACAATCCACAGGCGCCTTTCATTTGTTGTTTCGCCAACGATAATTGTGGAAAATTGGGCTCAAATGGAAAAATTACCTTTTCAACCAATGATTCTGTTTTTAAATAATCAATTACCCGTTGCGTAGTTTGGGTAATATGCGCCAATCGCATGGGCAAGGTTCGTAACCCGCGAATGAGTAACCAAGCGTTAAATGGTTGAATGCCACTGCCAATATTTAAGTATTCACTGTTAAAAATACGTTCTATCATGGCTTTGTTGCTACTTAATACTCCTGCTACCACATCGCTATGACCACCTATGTATTTTGTAGCAGATTGAATACTAATATCAATACCCATTTGAATGGGTTGCTGATATAAAGGGGTACAATAACTGTTATCAATAACTGAAACAATTTGGTGTTGTTTGGCCAATGCAGCCACGGCAGCTAAATCCTGAAGTTCATAGGTCCAGCTATTCGGTGATTCTAAATAAAACAAGCTTGTATTGGGCTGAATGGCCTTTTGCCAGTTTTCAATTACACTCCCATCAATATAACTATGGGTTACGCCAAAACGTGGCAATATTTCTTCAAACATTTTCCTGGCCCAAGTGTAAACGCCTGCAACACTTACAATATGATCGCCCAATTTTACATTGGCTAAAACAGCCGCAAATATGGCTGCTGCACCACTATTCAATACCAAGCAATCTTCGGCACCATCTAATGCTGCCAGCTTTTGCGATAATATTTTCACCGTTGGATTTAATCCTCTGCTATACAACCAGGTACTATATTCATTAGCAAAAGCATTACGCAAATCGGCCACCGTTTTAAAAGAGAAATTAGAGGTTTGAACAATGGGTGGTGTAACAGCCCTAAAATACTGGTCGTTCTCTTCTCCCAATTCATTCAATATGTAGGAAATATCCTGTTCGTTATTCATACAAATTTTTTTATGGGGTTAAGGTTCTGCTATCATGCTGCTTTTTATGAAAAATAAAATACAAGATTATAAACGCCGCTAATACCAATACACCCACCAATGCCGTTAATGGGGTGCGAATAATAATGCTGACACACACAAACACATAAGCGGCAATAAAAATAATGGGCAGCAATGGATACAACTTCATTTTATAAATGCCGGTATTGTCTAAATGCTTGGTTTTACGTCGCAAAATAAAAATAGTGGCACTCGAGCCCACCATTCCAAACGAATCGAGGAAGATGGTAAAATTCAAAATCTTTTCAAAAGTTTGCGCAAACAAAAGAATAATAATACACATAGCCGTAAATACGGTTAAAGAAACCGTTAACACCTGATTATTACTGCTTTGCTTGCCAAATATTTTTGGTAACGAACCTTCATCACTCATGGCATACATCACCCTTGGGTTGCTTAACAGCAAGGCATTGACGTAAGAAAGTACACCTACAAATAAAAAGAAGGAAAAAATTTCTGCCCCTCGAACGCCAAACACATTGTGAATTAATACGTAAGCAATTTCTGTTTCCTGCTTCATTTGATGAAATCCGATAATTTTATAATAACTATAATTTACCAGCAGATATAAAATAATAATAATGGCTATACCCATGAATATACCACGAGGCATATTTTTAGCCGGCTCATTAATTTCATTCCCGAAATTAATGGTTTGCTGATAGCCCCCATAAGTAAAAGAAACTGCAATTAAGCTTATGCCTAAACTTTGAATCCAACTCATATTTGTGGTAACGTCATTGGCTTGCTGTACAGCAGCCGGTTGCATAACGGGGAAAAATAAGGCCACTATTAACAATACAATCATCCCAATCTTAATCAGCATAAGTATATTTTGTGCCTTAGCACTCATTCTCAAACCCATTAAATTAATACCATAAAAAACAACAATGGCTATGGCACTTATAATGGCTTTATCTACATCATTCCAATGATTGCCGGGCAATAGTTTAACAATATACCCGCTGCCTATTAATGCTACTCCGCTTAATGAAGCTGCATTGCTGATAAGGATAATACAATTAATGGCAAATGCAATACTAGGATGATAAGCCACAGAAAAAATTTTATAATACCCTCCGGTAACGGGATAACGGCTACCTATTTCCGCATAGGTTAATGCCCCACAAAACGCAACAAAGCCGCCTAATAACCAGGCTATGAAATATACAGAAGGATTAATTGCATCTTTTGCTGAAGTAGCTGCTGTTCTAAAAATACCCATCCCTATTACAAGTCCCACCACTATCATGGTAAAGCTAAATAGGTTTAATTGTTGTTTTCCGCGCATAAGGTGTTAGTAAAAACGTTCAATATAATAAACAATTGCATGCCCCTCATCAACTATGTCATTTTATTCCCCACTATTTTCACAAAAATTATTCTTTTTTCACTCCTCCGTATTTCGTTCGTCGTGTACTAATTTTTTTTCAATTCGCTTATCTGGTACTATCCATATTACCGCAACAACCCCATATAAAAATAAAGCCGGCCAGGCATTCCATAGGCCTAACAACATTGCTGTAACATAAATGACCACGGAAATTTTTCCTTTTGCATCGTTACCTATAGCGGTAGCTAAAGCTGTTTTCTTACCATGTAATTGAATGAATGCCCGAACCAATATGTAATAGGCAATAGCACTCATTAATAACACAAATCCGTACACAATTACCGGCAACTGAGCAAAATGATTTTCGCCCATCCAACCGGAAACAAAAGGCACCAACGACAACCAAAATAATAGGTGCAAGTTGGCCCACAATACTTTTCCGTTTACTTGCACAACCGCTTGCAATAAATGGTGATGGTTATTCCAATAAATGCCGAGATATATAAAGCTTAATACATAACTTAAAAATACGGGCCATATTTCCAACAATGCTTCCCAACTCACCATATGTGGAACTTTTAATTCTAACACCATAATGGTAATAATGATAGCCAATACGCCATCACTAAATGCTTCTAGTCGCCCCTTACGCATGCATAAAAGTATTTGTTGCAAGGGAAGATAAATAAAAAAATGGCATATCAATTCATTTCCTATTTTTGCCCTGTATTTGGTTCAGCATAGGGTTTTCGTTCCTTATACTGATTAAAAGGGAAACCGGTGTAAATCCGGTGCTATCCCCGTAGCTGTAAAGGCCTCTGTAAAAAGAGAAAGCAAAACAACCACTGTTCTGTAAGGAATGGGAAGGTGCTTAAGCCTAAGCCAGAAGACCTGCCAATACGCACTCATTGAAAAATGAGTATTTCATTCACGGCTTTCGGGTGAAAAGCATGGAATGTAAAAGACTGACTGCAGCGGTCGTTTATATTTCTCCGTTTGTTCATTTTCCTGAAAGCTCATTGTTCACTTTTAAAAACAAACAACAATGAGCAAATCATTCATGCTCCTTTTAACGGCATCAACACTATGCCTTTCTACTTTCGCACAAATTGACACCATGGCCACCCGCCAATTAAACGAGGTGGTG
This sequence comes from Hydrotalea sp., assembly GCF_049968455.1. NCBI lineage: Bacteria > Pseudomonadati > Bacteroidota > Chitinophagia > Chitinophagales > Chitinophagaceae > Hydrotalea > Hydrotalea sp. The sequence continues at coordinate 71,277 of NZ_JBMFQT010000013.1, forward strand.
GTAACCGCCAACAAAATGCCCATGAAAGCGGCTGAAACCGGTAAAATTGTTACGGTAATTGACCACAAAACCATTGAAAACAATGCCGGCAGCAGCTTAGCTACTTTACTCAATACCCAAGCAGGCTTTTTTATTAATGGCAGTAACAATGCCTTGGGTACTAACCTCGATTTATATTTTCGTGGCTCCACAGCCGGTAATATGCTCATTGTGATTGATGGCGTTCCGGTATACGACCCTTCTCAAATCAACAATTCATTCGACCTTAATTCCATCCCCCTTGATCAGGTTGAAAGAATTGAAATTTTAAAAGGCGGCCAAAGTACACTTTGGGGCAGCAATGCCATTGCCGGTGTTATTCAAATTTTCTTGAAAAAAGAATCTAAAAAGAAAATAGCTATTAATGCCAATGCTGCTTATGGCACTTATAACACGTTCAATGGCGCCGCCGGCATCAGCGGCTCCCTGAAAAAATGGGATTATTTGGTTCAATACAATTACATCAACAGCGGTGGATTTCCGGCCGCTTACGATAGTACCGGCAAACAAAACTTTAAAAACGATGGCTTTACCCAAAACAGTGTCATTGCTGAAACCCGTTACCATTTTTCACCACACCTAACGGCTAAGGCTTTCGGTAACTTCAGCAATTATTTTACCGACCTGCCTGCCGGGGCTTTTACCGATGAAAAAGATTATACCTTACGCAACAAAAACAACTTAGGCGGTGCCTCACTGAATTACCAACACAATAAAATTAACTTGACATTGCAAGGTAGTTATCAACAAAGCAATCGCCACTACGTCAACGATAGTACGTATGTCTCTAGCCCATACTTCAATTATTCTAACGAGCAATATACCGGCCATACCACTACTTTGGAAACCTTTGGCAACGTGCAATTGCAACAGCATCTGCGCTTAGTGGCAGGTGTGCAATACCAACACCAAAACACCGGTCAAAGCTATTTTAGCACAGGACCCTATGGCCCTTACACCTCGGAATTAGGACAAGATAGCGCCCATGTTAGCCAAATATCAGCCTATGCTTCCTTATTGTTGTTGAACTTACATGGCTTTAATTTTGAAGTAGGCAGCCGCATTAATCACCATTCCATTTATGGCAACAATGCTACTTACACTATTAATCCCTCATTCATTATTGATGAAAACACCAAATTGTTCATCAACATTTCTTCAGGGTATAATATTCCATCGCTTTACCAACTCTATAGCGCTTATGGTAATAAAAATTTAAAACCTGAAAGCAGCGTTACCTACGAAATTGGTTTACAAACCCAAAGCACCGATAAAAAAATGAGCCTGCGTTTGGCCGCCTTTAAACGCGACACTAAAAACCTGATTATTTTTTATACCGATGCTAACTACAACAGCTATTATATTAATCGCGATGCGCAACACGACTATGGCTTTGAAGTAGAAAGCAATACACAAGTGGGGCGGTTTGGCACCTGGACTAACAACCTAACTTACATTGATGGACATGGTATTCAAAATGGTGTTAGCGTTAACAACTTATTCCGCCGTCCTAACTTTACCATGAACAGCATTCTTACCCTATCGCCATTTAAAGGGTTTACCTTGGCACCCGCC
>NZ_JBMFQT010000013.1:72989-95734 GCF_049968455.1 Hydrotalea sp.
CTCAACAATATCACCGACCAACAATATTTTGATATTATAGGCTATAACAGCAAACGCTTTAATATGATGACAGGGGCTTATTTTAACTTTTAAATTAAAACAATCATTATGTCTATTCAAAAATTCAATCCGGCAACAGCAATTGTATTGTTGTTTATTTTATTAGCCGCTGCTTTGCGTATTTGGAATGCAGGCAGTACCCTAACACCTTTGGCCAATTTTACACCAATTGGTGCTATGGGGTTATTTGGTGGTACTTATTTTAATCGGCCCTGGAAAAAATATGCATTTCCTTTAGGTGCTCTATTTTTTAGTGATGTGATAATGATGCATACCATTTATGTAGGTTACGGTAACGGGTTGCTGTACAAAGGATGGATATACACTTATCTTGCATTTGCAGTAATTGTTTTAATAGGCACATTGATTAAGCATGTAAAAATGAGTACAGTAATCACTGCGGCATTTGCGGCTGCACTGGCACACTGGATTATTACAGACTTACCCGTTTGGTGGTTTGGTGGATTAGATCTCAGAAACGGCCAACGCTTACAGCGCAATTGGGATGGGTTTGTTCAATGTTATGTTCAGGCTTTACCCTTTTTAAGGAATATGCTGGTAGCAAATATTGTATACAGCGCCATTTTTTACGGCAGTTTTGAATGGCTGCAAAAAAAATATCCGGCCTTATCAGTCCATGCAGTTTCAAAATAATAAACGAACAGGGCTTGCCGCAATAGCCCTGTTTTTTCTTAAACCCATACTATGCTAAAAATTGTTTCCTTTTTGCCGGCCGCCACACAAATGATTTATGATATGGGCCTCGACCATATGCTCTATGGTATTACCTTCGAATGTCCTGAACCTGCCCTTTCTCAAAAACCCAAAGTAGTTCGCTGTATTTTAGAAGACAAGCATTTAAGCAGTACTGAAATTGATACTATTTTTTCTGCTGCGAAAGCATCGGGAAAAAGCTTGTATTATGTGGATGAAGATTTACTGCAACAAATAGAACCCGATATTATTTTTACACAGGATGTTTGTGAGGTATGTCAGATTGATACGGCCTGTACTGCCGCTGCCATTGCCCGATTGAAAAAACAACCAAAGTTAATTGCCTTAACACCGCAAACACTGCAGGATGTGTATCAAACTGCCATCACTATTGCTACTGCCATAGGTAAAGAAAAAAAAGCATATGAGTACCTGGCTCAACTGCAACAAACCACAAACCATATTTTAGATAAACTTCGTCAGCACCAAATGCCACTTAAAACCGTAGCATTGTTGGAATGGATACAACCCATTTATAATTGCGGACATTGGATTCCTTACCAGATAGCCATGGCCGGTGGCATAGACATGCTCAGCCATCCCGGTGGCGATTCCATTGTTACCCCCTGGAGCAAAATTGTACGTTACAATCCGGAAATTATCATCATTGCACCCTGTGGCTTTTCCATTCATCGTTCAAATGAAGAAATGCATCTATTAACTCAATTCCCCGAATGGAATGGTTTAAAAGCAGTACAAAACCGGGAGGTTTATCTGGCCGATTTTGATTTGTTTACCCAACCCAGTGCCGGAACACTTGTTAACGGTATTGCCTTGCTGGCAGCATTATTTCATCCCCAATTATTTCAGATTCCTGCATCACTGCAACATAAATATCTTCAGCTTTATCCCCAAACCTTTGCTTATGCCACACCATGAAGAAAAAATATGCGCCCGCTGCCAGCAACCTTTTGAATGTAAAGTGGGCGATATAACCCATTGCCACTGCACTGAAATTACATTAACAGATGCAGAAAGATCTTTCATTGAAAACCGTTACAGCGATTGCCTTTGCAAAGCATGTTTATTGGCACTAAAAAACAAATATATTTTATTTAAAGAAAAATATTTTTTACCATGATTATTTTAATAACCGGTGGAGCCAGGAGTGGCAAAAGTAATTACGCGCAAAACCTGGCATTAAATATGAGTAATAGCCCGGTTTATGTTGCCACGGCTAGGGACTGGGGAGATGATTTCACCGAAAGGATTCAACACCATAAAAATAACAGAGGAAAAGAATGGATGAGTTATGAAGAAGAATTTGAAGTGAGCAAACTGCCTATTCAGGAAACAACTGCAGTAATAGATTGCATTACGCTATGGCTTACCAATTTTTTTATCAAAAACCAAAATAATATTGATACAGCACTAATAGAATTTAAAAAAGAAATAATAGCCATCCATCAAATGCCGGGTACTTTTATCATTGTAAGCAATGAAATTGGAATGGGTGTTCACGCAGAAACGGCCATTGGCAGAAAATTCACGGATTTACAAGGATGGGCTAACCAATTCGTTGCCTCACTGGCCGATAAAGTGATTCTTATGGTGAGTGGTATTCCTGTAATCATAAAAGAAACAAATCAATAATGACACATCTATCTGTTTTTAACTGGAGTGGCGGCAAAGACAGTGCATTGGCACTCTACCACATACTGCAAAATCCGGAATGGCAGGTGGGTTCCCTACTTACATCTGTTAATCAGACCTTTAACCGCATTTCCATGCATGGCGTTAGAACCGAATTGTTAGAACAACAGGCCGCCGCAACGGGTATACCGTTGGTACAACTATTATTACCGGAACAACCTGATATGGATACCTACAACAGACTGCTCACCAATACCATGCAACAATTCAAAGCACAAGGGTATACCCACTCCGTTTTTGGCGATATATTTTTAGAAGATCTGCGCAAATACAGAGAAGAAAAATTAGCAGCAGCCGGCTTTCAGGCGCATTTCCCTTTATGGAAACGCAACACTATTGAATTGGTGCATGAGTTTATTGATCTCGGCTTTCAATCTGTTATTGTTTGCACAAAGGCAGAACTGTTAGATGAAAGTTTTGCAGGCAGAATCATTGATCATGATTTACTGAAAGACCTTCCCACAAATGTTGATCCCTGTGGCGAAAACGGTGAATTCCATAGCTTCGTTTTCAATGGCCCTATTTTTAGGCAACCCATCCCGTTTACCATTGGCGAAAAAGTATTGCGTACCTACAACGCACCTAACAATGCAAGTACCTCCTGTTCATCACAAAATCATCAACAAAATAAGATGAGCTTTTGGTTCTGCGATTTAATTCCTGCTAACCATGGAACTATTTGATGTACTCAATAAAAGAAGAGATACCCGGCATTTTACCAATGATGTTGTTCCGGATATGGTATTAAAAAAAGCACTGCGGGCAGCACACATGGCTCCATCTGTCGGATTAAGTGAAGCCACCAAATATTATTTGATATTAGAGCAGCATATCAAAAATGCTATTCACGAACTATTTCAAAGCGAAAATCAAAAAGTTGAAGCAGAACTTTTACACAACACTGCTCTGTTACAACAGTATAAAAAATTAAAACTTGAAGCAATTAAAGAATCGCCCGTTGGATTGATTATTACAACTGATTATAGTGTACTGGAAAAATTTACCATTGGCATTTCAGGCACTGCCGATACCCTGCAATGGAGCAGTGTTTGCGCTTTACAAAACCTATGGTTATCATTAACTGAAAATGGATTTTCACTTGGTTGGGTATCTATTCTAAATTTTACGGCATTTAAAAATTTACTGAATATACCGGCGCATGAATACCCATTGGGATATTTTTGTATTGGGAAACCGGCAACCGATTATGGACAACAACCCATGCTGCAAAAAGATGGCTGGAAGTCCAAATCAAAAAATCTGGAAGTAAAAGAAATTAAACAGTTATATCCTACTGCAGGTAATTCTGCAAACTTTCAATTCAGTAAAATTACCGGAACATACAATACAGTGCTCAAAGAAGCACTCATCAAAAAAATAAATGGCAAAACCAAACCCGCAGGTGCATTGGGTATGTTAGAGTCCATTGCAGTTAAAGTTGGATGTATACAGGAAACAACTGCTCCGATAATAAAAAATCCGAACATGATTATTTTTGCGGCCGATCATGGTATTGCTAAAACCGGACTGGTAAATCCATATCCGCAGGTAGTTACACAACAAATGGTTCGCAACTTTTTACAAGGTGGTGCAGCCATTAATGTATTTTGCAGGCAAAACAGCTTAAAACTTACCATTGTTGATGCAGGTATTAATTGCATTTGGAAAAATGAGGATTTAGAATATCCCAATTTTACAGTGAGCAAAATAAATATGGGTACTAAAAATTATTTGGAGGTACCTGCAATGACCAAAGGCGAGTTGGCAACCTGTTTACAAAAAGGGAGGGAGTATATTCTCCAACTAAAACAACAGCAATGCAATACAATTGCCCTTGGCGAAATGGGTATTGGCAATAGTTCATCGGCAGCACTTATCATGCATGGCTTATTAAATATTCCTTTAGCAGCATGTGTGGGAAGAGGCACTGGCACAAATAATGATCAATATCAAAAAAAATTGAAAGTATTGGAAAAAGTGGCACATCAATACCACCTCCATAATAACAATATCGACCCTTTACAACTTTTACAACTAATTGGAGGATTTGAAATTGCCATGTTAACAGGCGCTTACTTGCAGGCGGCTGCAGAAAAAATGGTGACTATTGCCGATGGATTTATTACAACAGCAGCATTACTTGTAGCAAAAAAATTACAGCCAAATGTTACAGACTATTGCATTGCATCACACCTTAGCAATGAAAAAGGTCATCAGCAAATGTTAGCCCATCTGCAATTACAACCTTTGTTGCAATTAGATTTACGTTTAGGAGAGGGAACCGGTGCAGCATTAGCCCTTCCCTTAATCCAATCGGCTATTGCTATGCTGAATGAAATGAATGATACCGATTCCTTTCAAATCAACGGGCCTTCCAACTAAATTAAATTTTTTATTCGTCTACATGAAAAAACAGATACAACTTTTTTTTACTGCCTTAATGTTTTTTACCCGATTACCGGTTCCAAAAAATATTAACCACAACCAAAATTTACTGCAACAGTCTGCACGCTATTTTACCTGGGTGGGACTTTTGGTTGGTTGCATTACGGCAACTGCATATTATATTTTCAGCCTGCTGCTGTCTGCACATCTTGCCATTGCTTTTTCTATGTTAACAGGTATTTTAACCACAGGTGCTTTTCATGAAGACGGCTTTGCAGATTGCTGTGATGCATTTGGCGGAGGCTGGACAAAAGAAAAAATTTTACAAATTATGAAAGACAGCAGGCTGGGTACTTTTGGAGTAACCGGCTTAATAGGAATATTGGCATTGAAGTATCTGTTATTGGTTGAAATCAATCCTCAAATTCATAGCAAATACTTTTTACTGCTTTTTCCATGCGCACATGCTGCCAGCAGGTTTATGGCCATTGTTATCATGCAAACAAGTACTTATACACAGGATACAGATACCAGTAAATCAAAACCATTAGCTAATAGAAAATTAACCGTTATTGAAATAGCAATTGCTATTGCAGGAACCCTAATTCCATTTTGTTTTCTTCCCTGCATTTGGCTTATTGCATTAGTGCCCATGTTATTGGTAACATGGCGGGCTGATACCTATTTTAAAAAATGGATAGGCGGTTATACAGGCGATTGTTTGGGCGCCACCCAGCAGGCTACTGAAGTTGTTTTCTATATTGCTATTTTGATCATATTGAACCATCTGCATTAAATATATAAAATGACCATTTATTTAATACGTCATACCACACCTTCTATACCAAAAGGAATCTGTTATGGTCAAACTGATATTGCACTATCCCATACTTTTGCTGAAGAAGCAGCAACCCTTGCAAAATTTATTCCACCACTTAGTTTTCAGGTATATAGCAGCCCCTTACAACGTTGCAAATTATTGGCTAAAAAATTGTTTCCGGATGCGCCAACTCAATACATACCTGAATTAATGGAAATAAACTGTGGCCAATGGGAAATGAAATTTTGGGATGATATTCCAAAGGAAGACCTCAATGCATGGATGAGCAATTTTGTAAATTGCCCCTTCCCAAATGGTGAAAGTTATATACAGTTCCATGAAAGAATATCGAAATGTTTTCAGCATATTACATCCAACTCAAACCATCCTTTGGCCATCATTACCCACGGTGGTGTAATCAGAAGTATTTTATCCTATCTTACCCAAACACCCTTGCAAAAATCATTCGAAATTTTTAATATACACTATGGTTGCATCATTCAACTTACCTTACAAAACAATCAAAGTAGCTGGCAATATTGTTACAATCCACCACCAACACAAACAGAACAACACAGACCTGCTTAATCATTTTTTGATTGTACCTTAGCAAAAACCTAACTGAATGAATATTCATTTCGACCAGCTCATTACCGTAACCTTTACCCTGTTCGCCGTTATTGATATTGTGGGCTCCATACCCCTACTCATTTCATTAAAAGATAAAATGGGCGATATCCGCTCTTCTAAAGCCACCTTGGTTTCCGGCGGACTCATGATTTTGTTTTTATTGGTCGGCCAGCAATTCCTCAGCATCTTAGGATTAGATATTCGCTCCTTTGCCGTTGGTGGTTCTATCGTCATTTTTTTGTTGGGGCTGGAAATGGTTTTAGGCCATGAAATTTTTAAAGGCGATGCCGATGCTGCCTCCGGAACCGTTGTACCCATTGCATTTCCCATTATTGCCGGCAGTGGTACCCTCACCACCATCATGTCGCTAAAAGCCAACTTTCAACAAGTGTACATTCTGGCAGGCATCATCATTAACCTCATCATTGTGTACATCGTATTAAAATCATTACGATTTATTGAACATGCTTTAGGCAAAGCCGGGTTATTGGCCGTACGCAAATTCTTCGGCGTTATTTTATTGGCCATTGCCGTTAAAATATTCAGCAGCAATATTGCTGCTTTTGGCAAGTAAATTTTTGGTAATCGGCTGTAAATTAGCTATTGAACTTCCGTTGCGTCGCACACTTGTACGTTCGGTTCGCTATGCGGCATCATTACCATACAATAATAGTTTACCGGAAATAATGTGCATACAATAGCCGAAACAATTATTTTTGCGGCCTATTACCTTCCGGCCTCGTAGTACAATGGATAGTATAAGAGTTTCCGAAGCTCCAGATCCAGGTTCGATTCCTGGCGAGGCCACATAACTGCTGCTTCAATCGGCATCAATTCCCTTACTTTTCATTCACCCATTGCATCAAAAACATCAAATACACTATTCGTGTACAATCTTCAATACCTGAAAAGTTCCGGGCTTAATTTTGGGCCTACCCTTTTCGCCCGGCTGCATGGGCTCAAACTGCGCAGTTGGCATATAAATGGCATGGGTATCCTCATCCACACAACTGGTTCGGGCACCACGCATGGTTGGTACATTTTCAACTACTTCAAATTGATTTTTATTGGTTTCTTTCACTACCGTCATGTTACCCACCCCATTCGATGTGCAGATGTAATGCAAAGCAGGGTCTAACACCACGCCATCACAACCCGCACCAATGGGTAAATCGGCCACAACCTTGCCATTATCGGCATCAATCACCATCAAATGATCATCACAGCCGGCAAATAAACGATGCGTGTCATTGTCTATTACCAACCCCGTAGGCGACTGTCCGGGTGCAATTGACCAATGAGCCACTACTTCCATTTTGTTCATATCCACTACCACAATTTCATTTTTGTCTTCAATGTTCACATACACTTTCCCTTTCCCATTGCTAACCGCTGTTTCCGGCTTTCCACCCACGGCAATAGTATGTACTACTTTATGCGCAACAGGGTCAATAATGGATAAGTCTTTGCTGCGCCCATTACAAGTAATAATTTTTTTTGAATAGGTTTCGTAAAATATCGCATCGGGATTAACGCCGGTAGCAATCTGATCAATCACTGCATGGTTATCTAACCGAAATACACTTACCGAATTACTGCCGCCATTGCTGGTAAAACCTTTTGCCAATGCAGGTACAAAAGCAATACCATGAACGCCAATGGTATTCGCAATCACACCCAACGAATCGCCATTGTTTTTATCAATGATATTTACTTGTGTTCCATGTGCTATATACAATTGGTTCGATGCAGGTTGTAGATTGATATAATCCCAACCGCCATTGCCGCTTACCGGAAAATGCGCAGCCACTTTATAGCCCGATTGTGCAACTGCATTTTGTAATAGGCATAGGCTCAACAACCAACAGGCAATTGTGTACATTGATTTCATGATAGTTAATTTTTTATGATGAATGAAACAGATAGAAAGAAAATCAACCCTATTTGCAACGGTTCCAAAACTATGCTTCAAAGTTGAAGCAATTCTGAAGTTATCCGTTCCTTTTGCCCCCACAATCCTTTTATCGAAATAAAGCCGTATGTAAGGCTGCCGGTAAAAACAAATGCATGGGTACACTGCGCATAATGTGCCAATCTTCTGCTAAACTACTTTCATTGTTTAAAAAACGCAAAATGGTGGCAGGCTTATTTTTTTTAAAAATAGCAGTAAATATATCCGCACCGGGCATTATCTGCTGCTCCAACACCCGCAACAGCACTTTATCGTACCATTGAAACCGCCGTTGTAACCAAGCCACCGATGTGGCAGGATGCTGCTGCTGAACCAACCGTTGTACAATGCCGGCCGTTTGTTGCTGAATAAAATAAAAGGCATAACCGCTACTCCCCTTCGCTTGCCCGGCGGCAATGCCAATGGGAATGATGTTTCCATCGGGTTGTGCAAACCGATAGTTGGTCATGGGTATTTTACCCCATTCATCGTGTAAGGTTTTAAACTCAGCAATGCCATATTTTTCCTGCATGTAGCGCTGTATGGCAGCATCATATGCTTCCGGTGCCAATAATTGTTTGGTAAATAACGTATATTCTACCAAAGCAGTATTGGCTGAAAAAGGCAATACATACATAAAGGTAGTACCGTTGTGCTGGCTCACCGTAAAATCCATGAACGTAGCTTCCGTTGCGTTGAATACAGGCTGGGACGTTTCAATGATTTTCCCCTTAAAATGTTGCCACAGAAAATAGCCTTTAAAATTGGGCGGCGGCAATTCTTTGGCGGCTACTATACTGTTAAACACATAATCGGCTGTAAAGCTGCCCTTGTCTGTTTCCACCAAAGCTCCCGTATCTGTATTACGACAACCCATTACCGTTGCTTGTAAAAATGTTACCTGCGGAAATGCAGCACTATGGTTCAATACATATCGGTAAAAATCAATTCCCCGAATCATTTTGTACGTATAAGGGGCAATAGAAAATCCAATATCGGTATGGGAAGCAGCAAAGCGCAATTGCTGCCAACGATGGTATACAATTGGTTCAAACAATCCTGTTCCGGCCTCCCAAAAACACCAGGTGCGGTCGTTGCTGATTTTCGTTTGTTGATCAATCACTAAAACAGATTGTTGTTGCAAAGCAGATTCTTGTAACAGGCGCATTAATAAACTTAAACCCGCTGCACCGGCTCCTGCAATAATATAGTTGTAATGGTTGGGCGGTATTGTATTCATGATTGTTGATGAGAAGCCCAATATTGATTTTGTTGCTTTTGTAACTTTTCATCCTTATGCACTTTGTCCCAATATTTTTTGGCCACAAACAACATTCCAAAACTTTCACCTTCTTCTTTTCCCAAGTGCTTGTGGTGCATTTTATGTGCCCAACGAATCGCTTTAATGTATTTATTATTGCTGCGGGTAAACCATTTAAATCGTTGGTGTATAATTACTTCATGCACCAAAAAATAAGCAAAGCCATACAAAGCAATACCAAAGCCAATAGATGCTACATAGTAATAACCGTTTTGTAAACCCAACATAATGCACAACCAACTGGGTATGGCAAAAATCAGGAAGAACGCATCGTTCTTTTCAAAGAAGCCTTTGCCTTTTTGGTGATGGTCTTCATGCAAATACCACAAAAAACCATGCATCACATATTTATGCGTTAACCAGGTAATGCCCTCCATTACCACAAATGTGGCCAGTGTTACCAATATGTATATTACCAACATCATAAATAAAAGCTTAAGGCTAAGAAAAACAATAACTGAATAATTAACAAATGTACCGCGAAATAGTTGTTTTTCTGAAAGGGCAGCTTTACCATTACCACTAATAACAATAAACTAATGATGAACCAGCACAAGTAATTGAACCAGGGTACCACCAATCCGTCCCAATGCCAAAACCCCAGTTTAATAGCTGTGGGTTCCATTAAAAAATCGAAACAAGTGGCTAAAATGGCCCCATCAAACACAATGACAAAACGAGTTGATTTTTTCTCAAAAAAACCGGGCACCTCCGAAAATGGCCTGAATAATTTTTGCATCAGCAAGTACATTAAATTACCACTGCCATAAACAATCACAAACCAATACAAACCAATTAACCAGGGCACTCCCGCCAATTTAGGTCCCAAAATTTCACCATAACCATAATGGCCAAATAACCAACCGGTTTGAACACCAATAATTTCGGCCACCATACCTGTAACAAAACAAATGGCGGCTAATAGCCAAAACCATTGGCTTCGTTTAGGCTGATTGATGAGTAACAAAACAAACATCAGCAACAGGTTCAGCGGCGTAAACGCTACAAACCAATCTCGGTAAGGCGTGAATAAGATACCCACTACCCCGCTAACATGTATCAGTATGGCAATGAATACCGAAATATTTTCTACTTTTTTTAACTGCATGTATGCTGTTACTTAATGTTGGTTCATTTTTTTTAAATAAGGAATAGCCAGGCCACTCATAATTTTGGCACTGCGCAAACATAAGGGTATCCCTCCGCCCGGATGCACACTTCCCCCCACAAAATACAAACCTTTTATCTTGCTGCTAAAGTTGGGATGTCTTAAAAAAGCCGCCCATTTGCTGTTGCTGCTGGTGCCATACAAAGCTCCTTTATATGAGCCGGTATTCAACTCAATTTTCAAGGGGTCTAATATCGCTTCTACCTCTATTAAAGAAGCAATATCGCGCTTCAACAGGCGATTTAATTTGGCTAAGATAGCTGCCTTAGCCTGTTGCTGCATGGCTGCCATATCTACATCCGTAACCGAGGGTACATTAATCATTACAAACCAGTTTTCTTTACCGGGCGGGGCTTGTATACCGGGTTCACATTTTGCCGTGATGTTAATGTACACAGTTGGATCAGGATACAATGTTTTGTCTTTAAAAATAGCCTCAAACTCTGCCACATAATTGCCGCTGAAAAAAATATTGTGCAGGTCTAACTCCGGAAAACTTTCCTTCATGCCCCAATAAAAAATCAGGGCACTGCTGCTGCGCTCCTGCCGATTTATTTTTTGTGCTGTTTTGGCATCATTCAACAAGCGTTGATAGGTAAAATAAGCATCTACATTACTCACTACCACGTTTGATGCATACGGCACCCCCTTGCTGTAAATACCTTTTACCCTACCCTTGTCGGTTATAATTTTTTCTACCGGCGCATTAAAATGAAACTGTACGCCTTTTTTAAGCGCCAATTGGTATAAGGCATTGGTAATGGCTATCATGCCTCCTTTGGGATAATAAGTCCCTTCATTTAATTCCAAATGCGGGATGACACTGAGCATACCCGGCGCCCGATAAGGATTGCTGCCATTGTAAGTGGCATAACGGTTAAACAACTGCACGGTCTTTTCTTGCTGAAAATAGCCTCGATTTAAAGCGTGCAAACTTTTAAACAAATGCTTATACCGTATGGTAGCCAATGCAGCTACAATTTTTTTTTGAAATAATACACCCGGTTTATGCAAGGAATGATTTAAAAACAACGTACCCACCTTGTTGTACAATTGCTTTGAATCATTTAAATACCGCAACAGGTTACTACCCTTTTCCCCTAATTGCGCTTCTGCCGCTTGGGCCAATTGATCGGGTTGGGTATACGCCGTAAAACGCGTACCATCTTCGTAAAAATATTGACAGGCGATGGGTATTTGTCGGTATTCAAAATACCCTTGTATAGGCTCATTGGCTTCCGCAAATAATGCTTCTATGTTGGCGGGCTGTGTAAATAGGCTGGGCCCTGCATCAAAGCAATACCCGTTTATTTCAAAATAACTGAGTTTACCACCGGGATAACTGTTTTGCTCAAATACTTGCACAGCATAACCGGCAGCAGCCAAGCGAATAGCCGACGCCATTCCGGCCACACCTGCTCCTATAATTATAACGGATGACTGTTGCTGCATGTTACAGTTTTAATGAATAAATGCAGGTTGCTTTTGCCACCAATTATACACTTTGGCAAAGGCAATTTGAAACCATACTGTAAACTGCTCGCGTTGTTGTTGCAATTCTTCCTGAAGGGTATCCATGGCTACAAAACGATACATTTCCACTTCCTGATGACAGGGATGAATACTTTCATTGTAATAACCCACTAACACATGGTCAAACTCATGTTCAGTTAACCCATTTTCCATGGGTGCCTGATAAATGAAATCGAATATTTTGTGTAGCGGTGTTGTAAACCCCATTTCTTCCTGTAATCTACGTTCGGCGGCTGCTATGACGGTTTCGTTATGACGCGGATGGCTGCAACAGGTATTGGTCCACAACCCGGCACTATGGTATTTATGGGCAGCGCGTTTTTGCAATAGTAATTCACCCCGGTTATTAAAAATAAAAACACTGAAAGCCCTATGTAAAAGCCCCTTTCGGTGCGCTTCCATTTTTTCCATCAATCCCTGCGGCTCATCGTTTGTATTCACCAATATTACTTGTTCCATTACCTGTACTTAATGTTAGAAAAAGTGGTTGTGATGCACAATATACTTGCTATTTCACAAAAGCCATGCCGTTATACACCCGTTACAACAAATTTAATTGGCTTCTTACGCCTGCTTTGGCTAATATAAACATTTTACCATAATCGGGTATGCGAATGCGCTGTTGTAAAATGCGGTGAGGAGCTGTTTTCTTTATTTTTTTAAACAACGACAAGTAATATTTATAAGCCACATAAACCCCAAAACGGGCTTTCATGGGTAATTGTAAAATACCTGCATATGCAGCATCAAAATCAGCCTGTATGTCGGCTTCAATAGCAGCTTTTTGTGCTGCAGTAAAATTACTAAAATCACATCCCGGAAAATACATCCTTTCCAATCCTTCATAGTCGGCTTTTACATCGCGTAAAAAATTCACTTTCTGAAAAGCTGCCCCCAGCTTACGCGCTGCGGGTTTTAATTGTTCCCACAACGCTTTATTTCCGTCACAAAATACATGCAAACACATTAAACCTACTACTTCGGCACTACCATAAATATATTCTTCATAACCGGCATTATCATAAGTGCGGCGGGTTAAATCCATTTCCATGCTATGCAAAAAAGCATCAATTAAATCCATTTCAATATGATACTGATGCACCGTTAATTGAAAACTATTTAAAATGGGATTTAAGCTGATGCGCCGCTCAATGGCATCATAAGTTTGTTCCTTAAATTCGGCCAACAAAGTAGGTTTATCATAGGCATGAAAGGTATCCACTATCTCATCGGCCAACCGCACAAAGCCATATATGTTATAAATGGGTGCACGCAAATCCTTGTGCAACAAATGGATAGCACTGGAAAACGAAGTGCTGTATTGTTCCGTTGTAATGCGGCTGCATTGCTGACTTACCGAATGAAACAGTTGCATCATAAGTGAATATTTTTGTTAATATAAATTTTTAATGAATGCTAACCAAATTTTTTTATTATTTCTTTGGCCACCACTTCGCCGCTAATCAATGCAGGTGGTACACCCGGACCAGGTACTGTTAATTGCCCTGTATAAAACAAGTTAGCCACCTTTTTACTGTAACAAGCCGGTTTTAAAACAGCAGTTTGGCGTAAAGTGTTCGCTAAACCGTACGCATTCCCTTTAAAAGCATGGTATTGTTCAATAAAATCGCTTTGTGCGAAAGTTTCCTTAAACATAACCGATGATAAAAGCGGTTCGCCAAAATGTTGTTCCATTCTCTGCATCACCATCTCAAAATACCGTTCACGCAAAGCTTCCGTATCACCCTCCAAACCGGTTGCTACCGGAATTAAAATAAATAAATTTTCACATCCTTCCGGTGCTACAGTAGTATCGGTTACGGAAGGGGCACACACATAAAACAAAGGATTGCTGGGCCATTGTTTGCTGGTATAAATCTCTTTGCCATGCACCGAAAAATCTGTGTCGAAAAATAAGGTATGGTGGGTAATGCCTTTTATTTTTTTGTTCAAACCCACGTAGTATAACAAGGCACTGGGTGCCATGGTCCGTTTTTCCCAATACGCGTCGGAATAAGAACGATATTCCTTGGGCAATAGCTGTGTTTCTACATGGTGATAATCCGCACCGGCAATCACCACATCTGCCGTATAATCGGCTTTATTCGTCGTTACCCTGGCAATTTTTCCGGCCTGTATATCCAAATTCGTTACCTCCTCATTGAATTGAAAATGAACCCCCATCTCTTTTGCCAGACTATGCATCGCATCTACAATTCTAAACATACCCCCATTTTCCGGATACCAGGTTCCACCCACTACATCGGCGTAATTCATTAAACTGTACAAAGCAGGGGTTTTCTCGGGCAATGCCCCTAAAAACAATACCGGAAAGGCCAATAATTGCTGAATTTTAGGATGTTTAAAATAACGGCCAATATGCTGTTGCATACTGGTAAATACATCCAACTTAAAAATCCCTGCAATTAAATCTTTATCTAAAAATTCGGTTAAGGAACGGCCGGGTTTATGCACTAATTTTTGAATGCCTACCTTGTATTTATAGGCTGCTTCTTCCAAAAATACATCTAAGTGTGCCGCACTGCCGGGCTCCATACTTTCCAACCATTGCTGAAAGCGTTGATAATTGGCGGGAATGTCGGTAGCCCCGTCAGACCATACCACCCGATAAGAGGGATCTAATCTTTGTAAAGTATAAAAATCGCTCACTTCCCGCCCAAATTGCGCAAAATAGCGTTCAAATACATCGGGCATCCAATACCAACTGGGGCCCATATCAAATACAAATCCGTTTTTAAGCATTTGCCTGGCCCTTCCTCCCGGCGTGGCATGCTTTTCCAATACAATAACCTCCCATCCGGATTGGGCCATAAAACTGGCAGCAGACATACCGGCGAAGCCTGCCCCAATAACAATTGCCTTTTTTTTCATGTACGTAAGGTAATAAAGACGACTTTAATAACGGGTTATTTGCTCTTTTAATATTTTGCGGGCAAAATGAATCCTACTTTTAATAGTACCTAAGGGCTCCTGCAAAATCTCGGCTATCTCATGGTACTTAAACCCGTCAAAGTACAACATAAAGGGATTGCGGAAAATTTCCGGCAATTCATGTATGGCTGACTGCACTTCTTTCATGTTTAATTTGGCAATGGCATCATTGGTTACTGCCCCCTGATTGATGTTCAATAAAAAATCGTTGGGCGTACTATCGAATATGGTTTGTTGTTTGGCTTTGCGTCTGTAATTATTAATGAAAATATTGCGCATGATGGTGTACAACCAGGCCTTTATATTGGTGCCAACATGATACTTATCCTGATTGGCTATAGCCCTGTATAAGGTTTCCTGAAACAGGTCTTTCGCCTGCTCGTTGTCTTTGGTTAAAGTAATGGCAAAGGGCTTCAAAAACTCGGCATTACTCACCAGCATCTCGTTAAATTCAATGGTTGACATAGCCTGATTGTTTAAATTGTGATAGTGTAAAGTTAAACAAATAATTGCCGAACAACCAAATATTTTGTTGAATATTTTTATTAAAAAAATTAAACAAAAGGAAGACTAATTCTATAGACTTTTCTATTCAACAGAAAATGAATAGGTTATGCATTTTGGAGTACCCCGGTTGTTCACTTGTACAACTGTAAAGGTTTTGTTAAGTCTGAAGAACGGTATTTTCCTTTCCCATCCATAAGGTTATTTGCCTTCCCATTTTTACCTTTCCGAGCATAAAAAAAGCCATTGTAACGGCAATGGCTTGGCGTTGCTTAGTATATAGGATTTATGATGCTTTCCCTATAGAAGCAATGTATTCCATTACCTCATTTAGCGACTTTTTGAAATACACATTTTTGGGTACTTTTTTCTTGTACTGTTGCACCAGTTGCCCGGAGATAACTACAGGCACATCGGACATTTCATTGCCCAATTGCAGCAACATTTTTTCTAAATTAAAATGATGGGTCACCGATGTTAAATGGGTATATAGGAAATCGGGACGCTTCACATTCACTACATAGGCCATATCCTTGAACGGAATATTGGCGCCTAAGTAATATATCTTTACACCCCTGCTCTTCAACAAATAATACATGAATAGCAAACCGAGCTCATGATATTCGCCTTCGGGTAAAAACAATAAAGCTGTTTTGTTTAAAGGCAAATGGCTATGGGTACTTTCAATACCCACAATTAATTTTTGCCGAATAATGTTGGTTACCAAATGTTCCTGTGCAGGATTAACGTGGTTGGTTAACCACAAAATACCAATCCGCTCTAAAAACGGGAAAATAATTTGGGTAATTGATTTTTCTATGCCTTTGGCAAGGATATAATTGTCGAGCACCGCTTCAAAAGCTTCCAAATTCAGGTACACCATGTGCCCAATTAAGTCGTTTACAATACGTTCCTGCTGGGCTTCTATACTGGCCAATGAAAGTATTTTGTCGTTGATTTCATTGGCGTTCATACGGTCAATGTGCGAAATTTTAAAACCGTACTTATTCAGCAAGGCAATATTCAGCAATTTCCGTAACTCCTCATTGCTGTATAAACGAATATTGGTTTCGGTACGCTGGGGCTTTAAAAAATTGTAGCGTTGTTCCCAAATTCGAATAGTATGGGCTTTTATTCCCGACAGATTCTCTAAATCTTTAATGGTAAAAGCATTCATACATGGTACAACAAGGTGGCTAAAAAATTGTTTATTTTTTCAAATAAAAATGTTCTACAAAATGGGGAATGGCTTTTTAAGCCGATTTTACCAATTGCAACAGGTAGTGTCCATACCCACTTTTGGCGTATTGGGCAGCCAATTGGGTGAGTTGAGTTGCATTGATAAAGCCCATGCGATAGGCTACCTCTTCAATACAACCTATTTTTTTACCCTGTCTTTTTTCAATTACGCGTACAAATTCACAGGCATCGCTGTATGAGTCAAATGTACCGGTATCTAACCAGGCTGTGCCGCGGTTCATAATGCCTACGTGCAAATCCCCTTTTTCCAAATACACCCGATTCACATCAGTAATTTCATATTCGCCACGTGCAGATGGGGCAATGTTTTTGGCAATTTGAACTACGTTATTGTCATAAAAATACAAGCCGGGTACCGCATAATTGGATTTAGGATGTTGGGGTTTTTCCTCTATGGAAATCGCTTTATGATTGGCATCAAAACTGACTACCCCATAGCGTTCGGGATCTTGCACCTCATACGCAAACACGGCTGCCCCCTCCACATCATTAAACGATTGCAACAACTTACTAAAACCGGCACCATAAAATATATTGTCGCCCAAAATCAAGGCTACTTTATCTTCCCCAATAAAATCCGCACCAATTACAAAGGCCTGTGCCAAACCATTGGGCACTTGCTGCACGGCATATTCAAAGCGACAACCAATTTCACTGCCATCGCCCAACAGTCGTTGAAACTGGGCACTATCTTCGGGCGTAGTAATAATGAGTATTTCACGAATGCCTGCCAGCATCAATACGGATAGCGGATAATAAATCATGGGCTTATCATACACCGGCATTAATTGTTTACTAATCCCCTTGGTAATGGGATACAAACGGGTACCACTTCCTCCGGCTAATATTATTCCTTTCATAACAACTATTTTTAGGTAATCGATTTATAAGGCATCAAATCCGGCATCTTGCCAAGCTGTATTCCAAAAAGGCAAAGTTTTATCTTTTTCCGATACAATTAATTGTGCTTCCTGAATCGGCCATTGAATGTTTAACGTTGGGTCGTTGTACACAATGCCTCCTTCCGCAGCCTTGTTATAATAATTGTCGCACTTGTAAAAGAATACGGCTTTTTCACTCAATACCAAAAATCCATGGGCAAATCCCCTGGGTACAAACAATTGTAGATGATTCTGTTCCGTTAATTCCACGGCATACTGTTGTCCAAAGCTGGGCGAATGGGGACGCATATCTACCACCACATCTAATACCGCACCTTGTAACACCCTCACTAATTTGGCCTGGGCAGCATTCCCTTTTTGAAAATGCAATCCGCGTAGCACGCCTTTTACCGAAGCCGACTGATTATCCTGCACAAAACTGATATTAAGACCGGTATGTTGATAAAAAGCTTGCTGATTAAAGCTTTCAAAAAAATAGCCACGTTCATCTGCAAATACGGTATCCTCTATTAAAAAACAATCACGCAAAGGCGTTTCGGTTACTTTCATAATTTACAGTTGATTTCTACGGGTGTACATGGTTTCGTAATATTGTTGATAAGCACCGCTGGTAACCTGTTCTAACCATTCCCGGTTATTCAAATACCAATCAATGGTTTCATCCAATCCCTGTTCAAAAGTTACGGTGGGCTTCCAGCCTAATTCCTTGTTAATTTTAGAAGCATCAATGGCATAACGCCTGTCGTGCCCTGGCCGGTCTTTTATAAATGTAATCAGTTGTTCACTTTCGCCGGGTGTTCTATGCAGCTTGGTATCCATTAAGCGGCACAGCAATTTCACCAAATCAATATTCTTCCATTCATTAAAACCGCCAATGGTGTAAGTATCATTGCGTTTGCCTTTATGAAACAATAAATCAATGGCCAGTGCGTGGTCTTTCACAAACAACCAATCGCGGGTATATAACCCATCGCCATAAACGGGTAGGGGTTTGCGTTGAATGATGTTGTGTATAAATAGCGGAATTAATTTTTCGGGAAAATGATACGGACCATAATTATTAGAGCAATTAGAAATTATGGTATTTAATCCATAGGTTTCGGCATAAGCCCTTACAAAATGGTCTGATGCTGCTTTACTGGCCGAATAAGGAGAATTGGGATGGTAGGGTGTGGTTTCAGAAAAAAAACCGGTTTCACCCAAAGCTCCAAATACTTCATCGGTGGACACATGGTAAAACAAATGTTGGTCGGCTTGCCCATCTTTTAACCAATGCTGCTTGGCCACATTCAACAAATTCACAGTTCCTGCTACATTGGTGTACACAAAATCCATGGGCGATAGTATAGAACGATCTACATGCGACTCCGCAGCCAGGTGTATGATATCGGTAATTTCCCATGCAGTAAAAATGCGTTCCATGGCATCTGTATCCAATATATTGGCTTTTTCAAACACATAATTAGGGGCTAGTTCTACATCTTTTAAATTAGCGAGGTTCCCGGCATACGTCAATGCATCTACGTTTACTATCCGATATTCGGGGTATTTATTGACGAACAAACGTACGACATGCGAACCAATAAACCCTGCGCCGCCTGTAATGATAATGCTTTTCTTATACATGTTGGTTATATAATTAAAATCTGGTAATGTTTCTACCGTATTTATCCCACCCTATTATTCCAAGGTTCATGCTTCACTTCCTCATACACCATACGCAAGCCCTGCTCTAACGAAATGCGGGCATGCCAACCCAAATTATTCAATTTCGTTACATCCATTAGTTTTCTTGGCGTGCCATCGGGCTTTGAAGTATCAAATTGAATTTGGCCCTTAAAGCCGGTAATGTGTTGAATTAAATGCGCCAACTCTGCAATGCTAATGTCTTTCCCCCAACCAATGTTCACCAGGCCCGGTTCATGGTAGTGCTGCATTAAAAACAAACAGGCATCGGCCAAATCATCTACATGCATGAATTCCCGTTTCGGCTTACCCGTTCCCCATAATTCCACTTCCGTATGCCCTTCTCGGGTAGCGGTAATAAATTTGCGTAACAAGGCGGGCAATACATGCGAGGTGTTTAAATCGTAGTTATCATTCGGGCCATATAAATTAGTCGGCATGGCCGAAATAAAATTGCAACCATATTGTGCCCGATACGCATCGCACATTTCAATGCCGGCAATTTTTGCAATGGCATAAGGCTGATTGGTGGGTTCTAAATAACCCGACAACAGGTATTCTTCCTTTAAAGGCTGTGGCGCCATTTTGGGATAAATACAGGATGAACCCAAAAACAACAGCTTTTTTACCCCGTAAGTATAGGAAGCATGGATGATATTGGCTTCCATCATCAGGTTCTCATACACAAACTGCGCCCGATAGGTATTATTGGCCACAATGCCGCCCACTTTAGCTGCAGCCAGGAATACGTATTCAGGTTTTTCTTTTTCAAAGAACTGCATAACGGCATGCTGATTCCGCAAATCCAACTCTTTTGAAGTGCGTGCAATAATATTGCTGTATCCGGCGGCTATCAAGGCTCTTACCAAAGCACTACCCACCATCCCTTTGTGCCCGGCTACATAAATTTTTGCATTCTGCTGCATATTGGCTATTTAAAAAACGTTACTAAACATTGTATCATCCCTTTCCTTAGCATTTGTTTTAACACAAAGGCCTGGCATATTATTCGTACTCATTATTCACTCTAAAGCCTTGCTCTCTCAACAATTGTTCGCGTTTAAACAATTCCAAATCGGCTGCTACCATTTCGGTGACCATTTCTGCCAACGTATAAGTGGGTGTCCATCCTAATTTTTCTTTGGCTTTTGTGGCATCACCAATTAGCAAATCCACCTCCGTTGGGCGGTAATAACGGGCATCTACTTTTACCACCACTTTGCCCTCCGGTACATGATAGCCGCCATTGCTTTCTACCACATACCCTTCTTCGGCTACGCCTGTTCCCCTAAAGCCAACCCGTACGCCTATTTCAGCAAAAGCCATTTGCACAAAATCGCGTATAGGGGTGGTAATACCGGTGGCCAATACAAAATCTTCCGGCTTTTCTTGCTGTAATATCCGCCACATGCCTTCTACATAATCTTTCGCATGTCCCCAGTCGCGGCGGGCATCTAAATTCCCTAAATACAAAGTATCTTGTAAACCCAGGGCAATTTTGGCTACCGCACGGGTAATTTTCCGCGTTACAAAAGTTTCACCCCGTAAGGGCGATTCATGGTTGAATAAAATACCATTGCAGGCAAACATATTGTAAGCCTCACGGTAATTCACGGTAATCCAGTACGCATACAATTTGGCTACGGCATAAGGCGAACGCGGATAAAACGGCGTGGTTTCACTTTGCGGAACTGCCTGCACCAAGCCATATAGTTCCGATGTGGAGGCCTGATAAATCTTGGTCTTTTGCGTTAATCCCAATAAACGTACGGCTTCCAGTATGCGCAAAGTACCCAGTCCATCGGCATTGGCCGTATATTCGGGTGTTTCAAAACTTACGTGCACATGACTCATGGCTGCCAGGTTATATATCTCATCGGGCTGCACTTCCTGTATTATGCGAATTAAATTGGTGCTATCGGTTAAATCGCCATAATGTAAAATCATGTGTCGGTGCGGCACATGCGGATCTTCATAAAAACGATCGATTCTTCCGGTATTAAACAACGAACTACGCCGCTTAATGCCATGCACTTCATACCCTTTTTTTAATAACAACTCGGCCAAATAAGCACCATCCTGACCGGTAATTCCCGTAATAATTGCTTTTTTCATAATAAATGGGCTTCAAATATATTGATAAAGATTATCGCCTCTCCCTTCACTGCTGCGCAAAAATAAGGGGTTTTTATCCGCTTTGCGGAAGCTCACCTGATGGTTTTAATGAATATTTATAGCTTTTACCTGCAAGCCTTGCAGGCCGAATGGTTGAACAGCAAAAGAAGGGGGAAGCATACCTTTTGGTAACACAACGAATATACGATACCGAAATAGGCGATTCCAAATTTTTTTTTTGAAAAAGAAGGGAACAATGAATGGAAATGAGATAGGGGTTATTGGGTGCTTTGCCGGAATTTTTTATTAAGCAATAGGACTGTATAATGGGTTGAAAGTGGGAAAGTGCAATTTTGGAATGAGGAGGTAAACGCAGACAGGTAACGGTATTGAATTGGTGTAGAAGAGAGAATAAGTTTAGCAAGGGACAGTTGGGGCTGCGCAGGGTTTATATTTTTGTTATGGATGAGTGGTTCTCTCCTAGTAGTTGGTGCCCCACCAACCACCTCTACCTTACACAATGCCATGTACGTTATAGCGATTGGCAGTGGGTTTTATGGTATTGTAAAACAAAATTCGTTTGCAGAAGCAATTGTGTATTTACTACTAATTTTCTTCTCTTCACTTTTTGTTTGGATACAAAAAGTGACAAAAAAATCAAGGCTCCATAACCAAGGCTACTCCGGGATTTGCTCCGCTACAACAAAAAAGTCTAAAGCCTGGCTTTAGCAACATGAAATATCGAAGACTTGTGAATTACTTCTCCTACAGCCAGGCAGCTTTTGTTGCTTGACGCTGCGCAAACCCCTCCGCTAAACGCCTTGTTTATGATGCCGATGGGGGCACCCGAGCGGTTGGACTTGCATCCATTTTTTGTCCACCTTTTAAGTTGTCAGCGCTTAAACCAATACGAACAAATTTAATGGCTTAAAAATTTTTACAGTTACCAATGCTAGACCTACCTGCATCAAATGGGCAGAATATGAAACATTCGATTCATCGTTCACATTCCGACGAAGGATGTAGAATAG
>NZ_JBMFQT010000014.1:0-77776 GCF_049968455.1 Hydrotalea sp.
CACACAAATGAATCCTGCCATTAAAACATTAACAGGCATACCTAATTTTCCATCTTATATCTCCGGCCATTCTACATTTAGCGGTGCTGCTGCCACTATTTTGGCACATATTGTACCTGAACAGGCCGACAAATATTGGGCAATGGCCAATCAGGCTTCCATGTCAAGATTAGAAGGAGGTATTCATTATAAAGTGGATTGTGATACCGGATTAGTAGTGGGTAGTAAAGTAGGCAATTATGCTGTTTTGCGTGCAAAACAAGATGGAGCCGAATAAAAATATTAAATTTTTTCGATTAAGTTCATCTAGCGTACCCCCTGTGTTTCTACACGGGGGCTTTTAAAATTATTACTTAAAAATAAACTTTTTTTTGATAGTTCACTTTTAATATTTTGAATGGATATGAAAATTTTACGGTTTACGGTATTTTGTTTCTTTTTTGTAAGGATAAGTAGTTCTGTCACATTTGCTCAGGAAAATCTTCAAAATGCCAATAAAAAACTGGAATCCGATACTATTCCGGTAAATGTATTGCAGGAGGTTATTGTGAACACTACACTCCGCGATTCCATTCAATATTTACCCGAGGTAAAAGGGGTGTATGTTTTTGCAGGGAAAAAAACCAATATTGTAATCCCAAATTCAGCACAAGCCAATTTAGCTCAAAATAATGTTCGACAAATATTTGCAAAAGTACCCGGCGTTACTACTTGGGATATGGATGGTGCAGGAACCCAATTAAACATAGGTTCCCGAGCAGTTGATTCGCATAGAAGTATAGAAATGAATATGCGCCAAAACGGCTATGTCACCAATAGTGATATTTTTGGATATCCGGAAAACCACTATACGTTGCCATTAGAAGCCGTACAGGAAATTCAATATGTACGTGGTTCGGCAGCCTTGCAATATGGTAGTCAATATGGTGGTATGATGAATTTTATTATTAAGCAAGGTGATAGCACAAAACCTATTGCTGTTGAAAGTAATCAAACTGCAGGAAGTAATGGTTTTTTTAATTCCTATAATGCAGTTGGTGGAACAGTAGGGAAAATTAATTATTATGCTTATTACGATAATCGACATGGTAACGGTTGGCGTCCTTCACAAGCCTTCGACTATCAGGCTTACTATGCCAACATTGAATATCGGTTCAATAATAATGGAAGCATTGCTTTACAGTTTTCTCGCATGAATTATGTTCAACAAATTGCCGGAGGATTAACTGATGCACAATTTGATCAAAACCCCCGCCAATCTTTGAGAAATAGAAACTTTTTTAATCCCGAAATAAATATTCCCGCTCTTATATTTAAATATGCATTTTCACCTAATACTAAATTACAGGTAACTACAAATGCATTGTTTGGTCAACGCAATAGTGTTCAATACATCAATACACCCAATATTCCTGATACAGTTAATTTACAGTTGGGTACTTACAATCCACGACAAGTAGATAGAGATTATTATAGCAGCTTCAATACAGAAGCCAGATTGTTACATACCTATAAAATCGGGAAAACAACCAACTCGTTAGCTGCAGGTTTCCGCTTGTCATCAGAGGTTACTCGTCGCGATCAATTAGGAGTAGGTACAACAGGTAGCAATTTCGATTTATCATTAGTAGCGCCTTATGGCACAGTATTGCGTTTCCATACCAATAATGCTGCTGTATTTGCCGAAAATGTTTTCCAAATTACACCCAAATTTTCTATTACTCCCGGTTTTCGTTATGAACTCATTCAGTCTGATTATACGGGTTTAATTTCCCATGCAACTGTTCCTGTAGCTTATAATGGTAACAGAAGCTTCCCTCTATTTGGTACAGGTTTGCAGTATCAGCTTACCAAATCAACTCAATTGTATGGTAACATTTCGCAGGAATACAGACCTTATTTGTATTCGCAAATTACACCTGCGGATAGAGTAGATATTATTGATCCCAATTTAAAAGATAGCAAAGGTTATGATATTAGTGTAGGTTATCGTGGGAATATTAAAAATATACTACAGTTTGATGTGGATGTATTTCGTGTATTTTTTGGAAATAGGGTTGGATTAATTACTCAAAAAGATGCGAACAATAATCCTTATTTATTTACTACTAACATTGGAAATGCAGTAGCAAAAGGGGTTGAAGCATATGGTGAAGTTTCATTGGTTGCGCTGTTTAATGGCAATAATAAATTGAAAGATGTTAGGTTGTTTAATTCGTTAGCCTATACCCATGCCCAATATACAAGTGGGGAATTAAATGCAAATGGAAACAATATAAATTTAATTGGAAATTATGTAGAACATGTGCCGCAGTGGGTAGACAGAGCCGGTTTAACATTACTCTTCAGACAATTTACTACTACACTTCAATTTAGCTATACTGACAAAAGTTATAATGATGCTTTAAATACCATAACTAGTGCAAATGGAGTTACAGGAGTTATTCCATCATATGCATTGTGGGATTGGTCTATGGGATATGCTTTCTCAAAAAAGTATCGTATTACCGGTGGAATCAACAACCTGATGAACTTAAATTATTTTAGCCAGCGTATAACTTTTTATCCGGGACCTGGTATACTTCCAGCCGATGGCAGAACTTTTTATGTAACTTTTTCTATAAAAATGTAAACTATATTATTATGCAACAGCCAACTCTTTCTCCCAATTACTCAGCCAATAATTTCTCTTCCACTAAAGCATTGAATATTGTAATTTGGTTAAACCGATTAGCATTGGCCTTAGTTTTTATTTGGTTTGGCTACTTAAAAATTATTCATGTATCACCGGCCGAAGATTTGGTGCAGCATTTACATAATGTAACAATTGTTCACTATATTCCTATTAATGTTTTTATAACTTTATTAGGGATGATAGAAGTAGCAGTTGGTATTTTGTGGTTATTCCCTAAACTTACCAAGCTGGCATTTTTGTGTTTTATTGCACACATGTTCACAACATTTTTACCCCTGTTTTTTTTACCGGGCGATACTTGGCAGCATGCTTTTGTATTAACCTTAACAGGTCAGTACATTGTAAAAAATGTTGTATTAATTGCTAGTGCTGTTACTATATGGTTTATCAAAAGCAGTAGTTTGGCTTAAACATAACTACTGCTCTATGTTATACTGATAATGGTTCCATTATGGCAAACTCATAAGGGGCCAGTATTAAATATTCATAATCGGCACCAACGGTATACACCTGACTATTTACATGATTTATTAATTGTTTAGGAGTATCGCCATTTTCTTTAAAGGCATACCAAGTTAAATAGGCTGCTTTGTTGCTATAATTAAACAAAGCGAAAATTCGTTGATGAGCATTGTAACGTATAAAACCTGCCACATGAATATTGTGTGGAGTTAACCAAATAATATTGCTATAATCACTTAATACGGGTAATTGTTTGCGAAGTTGTAATAATTGTTTTGTCTTAGAGAAGATTTGTTGCTCTACACTTCCAACAATATTTCTTTTTTCATTTTTATTCCAATCAATTAATGGACGGTGCATCCACCTATTGTCATAACTTTTGGAAGCATCAGTTAAGTAAGTATAATCGTTGGTATAACCTACTTCATCACCATAAAACAACATGGGTAATCCACCAATAAAAAAAGAATGTGCTTGCATTAAAATAATTTTTGCAATGGATTCCTGAATTGCTACTTCATTTTGAATACTTTCTGCCATTTCTAATCCACATAGTGAAGCTAATGTGCCGCTTATACGAGCATCTTGTGTTTTAGGGTTTACTGAAAACAAGGCACCACGAGCAGGTGATCCCTCTGTATTTCCGGAGTAATAATTTTTTAAAAATCGTCTATGATCTAGTGGATTATAACCAGCTTTTTGTATGCTTGCATCTTCATAACCCAAGCCAATGTCGTCATGGCAACGTGTGTAGGTTATCCAACTAGTGCCAATAGGTTTTTTTATTAAATCCTCCTGTGCAGCTAACATTACTCTAATATCTTGTGTTGCTAAAGCATCCCATTGTAATGCCATTTGTGTAGCATTATAAGCAAAATCGCATTCGTGTGCAGTGTATAAGCCATTACCAAAGTATTGCATAATTTTTTTAGGTGCTACAATTGCTTCACCTAATAAAGCCATGCCCGGAGCTGCAACTTCTACACAGCATTTAATTAATTGTAATAGTGTATGTGCTTGTGGTAAATTTTGGCAGGTTGTTCCTAATTGTTTCCAAATAAAGGCAGGTGCATCAATGCGTAAAATATCAACGCCCAGATTGGCATAAAAGTATATATTATCCAACATGGCTAAAAATACTTCGGGATTGGTATAGTTCAAATCCCATTGGTATTGATGAAAAACAGTCATTACCCACTTGTTACATTCGGGAATGAATGTGAAATTACCTGGAGCAGATTCCGGAAAAATATCAGGCATTGTTTCATCATAACGGTCAGGCATTTGTCTATCGTTATACATGTAATAAAACTGCTGGTAATGCGCATCGCCTTGTTTTGCTTTTAAAGCCCATTCATGTTGGTTTGAGGTGTGGTTTAAAACAATATCCAACATTAAATACATGTTCTGCTGCTGCATATTTTGTTGCAACTGTTGCAACTGCTCTAGATTCCCAAAGCGCTTATCTATTTTTCTAAAATTTGATACCGCATAACCACCGTCACTTTCGTTTTCAGGGCTTTCAAACAAAGGCATTAAATGCAAAACATTTACTCCTAATTCAGCGAAGTAGGGTAGGTGATTATTCAAGTTTTCAATGTTGCCACAAAATCGGTTCACATATAAACTCATACCCGCTAATTCATTACTTACATACCAATAATCATCTTGCATTTTTTTGCTGTCTTTCTTTAATAAGTTGTTAGGCCTTTCTTGGTGGGTTTTAATAATAAGCTGTAACAGATTATTCCATACTATTAATGTATTTGGATGATTACCATATAATTGCTGATACAGTGATTCAATAGCAGTAGCATTGGCAATAAACCTTGTAAAAAATGCTTGATTTTCGGGAGTATTGTCCTTGAATTGTCGTTGTAATAATTCACTTATATGGTTGTGTAATTCTTTTTTAAACACGCCTCAAAAATTTTATTTGTTCAAAAAATTATGATTGAAAAATTTGGTTGCTTAAATGTTTAAATGCCTCCATAGCACCCATGTAAGTACAGGTTTTTGCGCCTGCTTTGTTGGCATTAAGCACCATTTGCTGCCATTCTTCAAACTTTAACTGGTTAAGCCGTTCAAAAGGTAGGCTGCTTAATTGGTAGAGTAACGCACCAACAAATGCATCGCCGGCCCCGGTTGTGTCCACCACATTAACAGGTATACTGGCAATTGTAATTTGTTGTTGTTTATAACTTAATAACGTACCCTCCTTGCCTAAAGTAATACAAAAGGTTGCTTGTGATTGTTGTGATAACCAATTGGCTGCTTCTGCAACTGTTGGCATACCCGAAATTAAAAGTGCTTCTTCATCACTTACTTTAAAAAAATGGCAGTGTTGTATAAACTGAATTGATTGTTTTATGAAGCTCTGTTGCTGGTGTGCAAATAATAAATGCCGGTAATTAGGGTCGAAGCTGATAAAATAATTTTTTTCTTTTGCTTCACTTAATAAGCTATGATAGGTTTGCTGTAAGTGACCGGGTAAAAAAGCTGTAGCCGAACCAAAGTGCACAATTCCGATACCGCTATGCAATAAATTTTTGGTTTCATCTATAGTTAAAAAACCATCTGCCCCACGGTTAAATACAAAATCGCGTTCTCCATCTTCTTTCAATGATACAAAAGCAAAAGTGGTAAACTGTTCTTTACTCGTAATCATAAATTTAGTATCGACACCAAATTCTTGCATGGTATGTATGAGCTGCATGCCAAAAGGATCGTTACCCACTTTGGCTGCAAGTTCAACTTTACCTCCCAGTGCAGCAATTGCAGCAGCAACATTAGTTGGGGCACCGCCGGTTTTTTTCAAAAAATGTTCACCTGCCTCTAATGTTTTGCCTTTATCGGTACAAATCATATCAATAAGGGCTTCTCCAATACAAGTTATTTTTTGCATAATGTGTTATTTTGTTATAAGCTGTTGTATTTCATGGCATCGCCTGTTGTGTCACTCACTGCATCGTTCCGAACAGAGCTGGACATTTAATGTCCTGCTGCTGCTAATGGTACACTGGTGTCATCAGTATTTGTTTTTGATGGTTTAATAAAGGTTGTGGCAAATGCTGCCAATAGCAATAATATACCCGCAAAGCCAATAGCGCTAGTAGGCTTACTATTTAATAGCCAGTGATATAAAAATCCAAACGTTGTAGTTTGTAAAATCATAGGAATAACAATCATCATATTAATAATGCCCATGTAAACACCATACCGTTCTTTGGGGATGCTTCCAACCACTATAATATATGGAACACCCATCATGCTGGCCCAAGCAATGCCAAAGCCTATCATTGGAACAAACAATAATTCTTTTTGGACAATATGCGGAAATATTAATAATCCTGCACCAGCCATTAGTAAACACAAAATATGTACATATTTTGCTCCAATTTTTTTTGCCAACCAAACCAATAAAAATGCAGATAAGAAAGTTACAATATTATAAAAGCCATTTACTTTTCCTGCCCAAACAACCGCCTGCTCATATAACCCCGGGTTGCTATCGGGTGTTGTATGGAAAATGGAATCTGCAATACTTAATGATACGAATTGCCAATAACAAAACATGGCATACCACTGAAAAAGATAGATGAGTGCTAACACCCACATTATTTTCGGCATATCTGCAATAGCAGCTAATATTTCTTTAATCGATGCGCCAAATCCGGTTTGTTTAGCTTTTAATTCAGCTAATTCCTCTTGTGTAGGTGGAATTTCAGGAGTGGTACTAACCGACCATACTACACTAACAATTGAACAAATAGCTCCAACAAAAAACGAACCAAACACCCAATAAGGAATACCCGAGCGCCCATCACTCGTAGTGCTTTCTCCTGTAATAATGTTCTTAAAAAAGCCTAATGATAAATTAGCTAATGTAATGCCTAAGCCGGTAAAAAAGCTTTGGGTTAAAAAGCCCATGGCTCTTTGTTTTTCGGGTAATTTATCGGCAATAAAAGCTCGGTATGGCTCCATGGCAGTATTGTTAGCGGCATCTAAAATCCACAATAATCCGGCTGCCATCCATAGGCTTTTACTGAATGGAAATGCAAAAAGGGTAAGGCTGCAAAAAATTGCGCCAATTAAAAAATAAGGTTTTCGCCTTCCCCATCGTGGATGCCAGGTTCTATCACTCATGGCACCAATTAATGGTTGAATTAATAAACCGGTCATGGGTCCTGCTAAATTCAGCAATGGCAACTCCTCCGGTTTGGCATGCAAAAAAGTATAAAGTGGGTTAATAGCAGTTTGCTGCAAACCAAAACTGTATTGAATGCCGAAAAAGCCAACATTCATGTTTATGATTTGCCAAAAGCTTAAAGTTGGTTTTGTAAAACGCATGGTAGGGCTTTAGATTTTTTTTGAGTTAAGCAGCAGCAATTTTTAAATCCATCAAGTATTTAAAGATAGTATTTACCGGGCTATGAAAAATTTGTGCCAAGAAACGCAATCGTTTGATGTTTACATTTTATGATTTGACCAGGAGGTTGCCTCGGTTTCTTCAAATTTTCTGTTTATTTAAAAAATTGTCTCAAAAAATTTTTGTATTGTGTAAAAAATACACAAATTTGTATAGAAATGTGTTTTTTATACACATTACCGCAAACGATTGCAGCTCAACTTTGACTATATGAAAAAATTTCTACTTGTACCTTTTTTATTTTTGGGCATTGTGGTGGCACATGCGCAGCTTTTAAGTTGGTCGCCCGCTTTTATACAAGATACAAGCAATAAAGTAGTAATAACTTGTGACGCTACTAAGGGCAATAAAGGCTTGTTGAATTATACCCCTGTAACAAATGTATACGTGCATATTGGAGTTATAACAACTGCCAGTACTTCATCAAGCGATTGGAAATATGTGCCTTTTACTTGGGGTACTACAAATCCAGCAGCTAATGCTTCATCCGTTGGGCAAAATTTGTGGCAATACACTATTAACGGCGGTTTGCGTAACTTTTTTAATATTACCAATCCAAGCGAAAAAATTTTAAAAATTGCTATCTTATTTCGTAATGGAAATGGTTCATTAAAGCAAGCAAATTCGGATGGATCGGACATGTACATACCCGTTTACGATAATGGATTGTATGCCAGAATTGATACACCTCTAAAACAGCCTACCTATCTACCCATACTTGAACCTTTTACTAAGAACGTTGGTGACACCTTGATAATAAATGCTAAAGCTAGTCAACCTTCTCGTCTAACCGTTTATTACAACGGTAATGCCATTGTGCAAGATAGTCCCTCGGTTGCATTGTCAGTTAGGCCTGTTATTGCAGCCGCCGGCACGCAAACAATAATAGCCGAAGCGTATAACGGTACTGTTTTTTCACGAGATACTGTTAGTTTTTTAGTTTCAGGTGGCACTAATATTGCAGCACTGCCTAATGGTGTAACCGATGGAATAAATTATGAACCCGGCGATACATCTGCAACACTAGTATTATATGCGCCACATAAAAATAAAATTATTGTTCTGGGCGATTTTAATAATTGGACTCCTTCGTTGAATTACCAAATGAATTTAACTCCGGATAGTTTACGGTTTTGGATTCGTATTACAGGATTAACGCCAGGAGTAGAATACGCCTATCAATATCAAATTGATGGCAGTTTATATGTTGCTGATTATAATACAGAAAAAGTGTTAGATAAAAATGTAGATCCGCAAATCCCATCTACTACCTATCCTAATTTAAAACCTTTCCCTGCAGGTGCTGTAGGTTCATTAGTAAGCGTGCTGCAAACTGCTAAACCGGCTTATAACTGGCAGGTAACGAACTTCAATCGCCCGGATAAGCGCAACTTATTAATATATGAGTTATTAATACGCGACTTTACTGCCACGCAAAACTGGAAAGGCTTACAAGACACATTAACCTATTTGAAACGATTAGGTGTAAATGCCATTGAAGTAATGCCTTTCAATAATTTTGAAGGATACAGTAGCTGGGGCTATAATCCTAACTTTTATTTTGCTCCCGATAAAGTTTATGGTACTGAAACAGCTGTAAAACAATTTATTGATGCTTGCCATCAGCAAGGTATTGCCGTTATTATGGATATGGTAATGAACCATTCTTTTGGTTCTTCTCCAATGGTACAAATGTATTGGGATCCTGTTAACAATATTCCAGCAGCCAATAGTCCATGGTTTAACCAATATCCTACCCATGCTTACAATGTGGGATATCAGTTTAATCATCAAAGTCAAGCTACAATCGATTTTCGTAATCGGGTAATCACCTACTGGTTAACCAAATATAAAATTGATGGGTTTAGGTGGGACTTGGCAAAAGGCTTTACACAGAAAAACACTTGTGATGCTTATGGCAATAATTGTAATGTAGCAGCTTGGGGTAATTATGATAGCGGTAGAGTGGCTACCTGGAAAAATATTTATGATAAAATACAATCCGTTTCAACAGGGGCCTATTGTATTTTGGAAATGTTTGCTGATAATTCAGAAGAATTGGTGGAAGCCAATTATGGTATGATGTTATGGGGAAATTTAAACGGCAACTTTAATCAGGCTACTATGGGGTATAGTAATCCATCATGGGATATCAGTTATGGCGTTTACACCAACAGAGGTTATAGTCAACCCAATTTAATTACGTATATGGAAAGCCATGACGAGGAGCGATTGATGTATAAAAATGAGCAATATGGCAACAGTAATGGAAGTTATAATATAAAAGACACGGCAACCGGATTAAAGCGAAATGCCATGGCTACTGCATTATGGGCAATGATACCCGGCCCCAAAATGTTGTGGCAATTTGGAGAACTAGGGTATGATTACAGTATTAATTATTGTATGTCAACGAACACAGTTGATCCTACAGGTACCTGCAGAACAGATCCCAAACCATTACGATGGGATTATTTAACCCAACCCAACCGTTTGGCATTGTATAATGTATATGCCCAACTGTTTAAGTTGCGTACTAATCCGGTATATAGTTCAACTTTTGCTTCGCCCAAAAATATCAGCTATAACTTAGGCAATGCCTTTAAACAACTAATTGTAACCGGCGATTCATTAAGTGTTGTGTTTGTTGGGAATTTTGATGTTAATCAGCAATCCACTACCGTTACCTTCCCCACTGCCGGTACTTGGTATAGTTATTTAACTTCTAAAACCATTACTGCATCGGGTGGTGCTGATAATATTACTTTACAACCGGGTGAATATTATGTTTATACTAATAAGAATGTCAATAATACTGTTGTAACAGCTATTCCGCCTATTACCAATCCATTAGAGAATATGCAACTTCAGGTAATGCCCAATCCTGCAGGAGCTAATGCAACAGTACAGTTTCAATTGCCAGTGAGCGGTAATGTAAGGATAGATGTGTACAATATTGAAGGTCAATACATGGCCAATATTTGGAATGGCTTTAAACCAAAGGGAATACAAACTATTTCGCTTTACACCAATAATTTTACAAATGCTGCTTTACCGAACGGATTGTATTTTATTGTGTTGGAACAAAATGGAAACAGAAAAGTGCAAAAATTTTTATTAGCAAAATAAATTTTTTACTACTTAAACAACAGAAAACATACAACTATGAATTTAAAACGACTGCTTGTTGCTGTAACGTTGGCTATGTTTGCCTTTAGTGTGCCTGCGTTAGCACAAAACAAGGAGGTTACCGGAAAAGTAACCGATGTAAAGGATGGAAGTCCTTTAGCAGGTGTAACCATTGCTGTTGCCGGAACTCAGATAGCGACTGCTACTGATGCCAATGGCATGTTTCACTTAAAAGTTCCTGCCAATGCTAAAAAACTTACTATTTCCAGTATTGGCTATGCTACCCGCGAAGTAGATATTGAAACAGGTGAAATGAGTATTGCATTATCACCGGTGAGTACTTTATTAAATGAGGTAGTAGTAATTGGTTATGGTACCAGCCGGAAAAAAGATTTAACAGGCTCAGTAATAAACCTTACTGCCAAAGATTTTAACAAGGGAAGTATTACAACACCCGAACAATTAATTATGGGTAAAGCGGCCGGTGTTCAAATTACCTCAAATGGCGGTGCGCCCGGCGCCGGAAGTACCATTCGTATTCGTGGTGGTGCTTCATTAAATGCAAGTAATGATCCGTTAATTGTAATTGACGGAGTACCCTTGTCGAACAATCAAATTTCAGGTCAAGCCAATCCATTGTCATTAATTAATCCTGATGACATTGCCAGTTTTACTGTATTAAAAGATGCATCGGCTACTGCTATTTATGGTGCAAGGGGTTCAAATGGTGTAATTATTATTACTACTAAAACCGGTTCAACGGGAAAGCCTAAGTTTAGTTTTACTTCTCAATTACAGGTTTACACACCAACGAAAGAAGTGCCTGTGCTAAGTCCATCGCAGTTTAGATCATATGTAAATGCCAATGGTACACCGGCTCAAATTGCTTTAATGGGAAATGCGAATACCGATTGGCAGAAACAAATTTACCACACTGCTTTGGGGCAGAATAATGAATTGAGTGTATCAGGTGCTTTAAAGAATATGCCTTACCGGATTTCTGCAGGCTTTTTAAATCAAGATGGTATTTTGAAAACTGATAATTTAAAAAGAACCTCTTTAAGCATCAACCTTAATCCGCATTTATTCGATAACCATTTGAATATTCAGTTTAGTGTTTTAGGTACTTACAGCCAAAGCCGCTTTGCTAACCAAGGTGCTATAGGTGCTGCTGTAAATTTCGACCCAACACAACCTGTTTATTCCGGTAGTAATCGGTTTGGTGGTTATTGGGAATGGTTAGATCCTACTTCAATAAGCGGATTAAAAGGGTTAGCACCTCGCAACCCCATGGGCTTATTAATGATGCGTGATGATAAAAGCACTGTACAAAGAAGTATTGGAAGTGCACAGTTCGATTATAAAGTACACTTCTTGCCCGATTTGCATGCCAAGTTAAACTTGAGTTATGACATTTCACAAGGAGAAGGTACAATATATGTGCCTGACAGTGCTGCATCCAGCTATAAAAGATTTGTAGATGCTAATGGTGTTTATCATAGTGGTGTAAACGACCAATACAAGCAAACCAATGCTAATACATTTTTGCAGTTTTATTTGAATTATGTAAAAGACTTAAAAAACATACGCAGCCGTATTGACGTAATGGGCGGTTATGAATATAATGACTATTTAACCACCAATTATTATTATGCTGATTATTCTGCCAATGGTGTAAAAGCACCTAATTCCGATCCAACTTATCCATTTGATAAACCTGAGAATACCATTATTTCTTTCTTTGGTCGCTTAAATTATACTTATGCCGATAAGTATTTATTAACTGCAACATTTCGTCGCGATGGTTCGTCTCGATTCAGTCCCAACAACCGCTGGGGAAATTTCCCATCAGTTGCATTGGCATGGAAAATTAATCAAGAAAATTTCCTGAAGAATGTAAGGGCATTATCCGACCTTAAATTAAGAGCCAGTTATGGTATTACCGGACAACAAGATGGCATAGGCAATTATGATTATATTTCTTATTACAGCTTAAGTAATGCTACGGCTGAATATCAGTTTGGTAATACTTATTATCAAATGTTCCGTCCGGGTGGTTATTATGCTAATAGAAAATGGGAACAAACCGCCACTACAAACGTGGCACTTGATTATGGATTCTTTAATAATCGTATTACCGGTAGTATTGAGTATTATTATAGAAAAACTACCAACTTGCTAAATTTAATTAACCAACCTGCCGGTACCAATTTCTCCAACCAAATAGTTGCGAATGTTGGAGACATGCAAAACCAAGGTGTTGAATTTAGCATTAATGGAACACCTATTCGTACCAAAGATTTGGAATGGAATGTTGGGTTTAATATTACTTACAACCAAAATAAAATCACAAAACTTACTATTTCTAATGACCCCAACTATCCGGGTAACTTGTTTGGAGGGATTTCTGGTGGAACCGGCAATACTATCTTAATTAACTCGGTCGGTTATCCACGTGGATCCTTTTATGTATATAAACAGATTTATGATAAAAATGGCAAACCCATCGAGAATTTGTTTGCTGATTTAAACCGTGATGGAATTATTACTGCAAGCGATTTGTATCGATACAAATATGCTGATCCTAAAGTATTCCTGGGTTTTAACTCTAACCTGAATTATAAAAAATGGAATGGAGGTTTTTCATTACGTGCTAACATTGGCAACTACTTGTATAACAACGTAGCATCCAGCACCGGTACTATGAAAAACATTTTAAATCCGTTAGGTTATTTAAGCAATGGTTCAGTTGATATATTAAATACCAATTTTACCGGAACCGGTACTAACTACTACTTATCCGATTACTATGTACAAAATGCCTCTTTCTTAAGAATGGATAACATTTTTGTAGGATACAATTTTGGGAAGGTAATTAACAAGAAAGTGGGATTACGTTTAGGTGCAAGCGTGCAGAATGTTTTTGTAATTACTGATTACAAAGGCACTGATCCGGAAATTTCAGGTGGTATAGATAATAACTTTTACATCAGACCAAGAACCTTTGTGTTAAACCTGAATTTAGATTTTTAATTCCATTCAAAATATTTTTAAATATTGTTTAATATGAAAACGAATTTATTCAAAATAACAATGGTAGGGTTACTGGCAGCAGGTATAATAACTTCCTGTACCAAGAAGCTAGACCTTACCCCCACCAATGGTATTACTGCCAATAAGGTATTTAGTACCACACAGGGATATCTTGAAGCGGCTGCTAAAGTATATGGTAGTTTTGCCTTAACCGGAAATCAGGGCCCTGCCGGTAGTGGCGATATACAAGGCATTGATGAAGGTACTTCCGATTTCTTTCGCTTGTATTGGAATGCACAAGAGTTAAGTACTGATGAAGCTGTTGTAGCTTGGGGTGATCCGGGCGTTCAAGACTTTCATTTAATGAATTGGACCTCTAACAACCCTATGTTACAGGGTTTATACTACCGTTCATTTTATCAAATTACTTTATGTAATAACTTCATTAATCAGGCATCCGATGCTAATTTGGCGGCCAGAGGTATTACAGGTAATGACGCCAGCAACATTCGTAACTTTAGAACGGAAGCACGCTTCTTACGTGCCTATCAGTATAGTGTGTTAATGGATTTATTTGGTAATCCACCTTTTGCAACGGAAAATGATCAAATTGGTTCATTTTTACCAAAGCAAATAAAACGTGCTGATTTGTTTAATTATGTAGAGTCAGAATTAAAAGCTTGTGATTCATTATTGCCACAAACCAATGATTACGGTCGTGTAAACAAAGCTACAGCTGAAGCATTGCTTGCTCGTATTTATTTGAATGCACAAGTTTATACCGGAACAGCTCGTTATACTGATGCTATTACTTATGCTACTAAAGTAATTAATGCAGGTTATAGTTTAGTATCTGACTATCGTTGGTTAATGCGTGCCGACAATAATTTAAATACCAGTGAATTTATTTTCACCATTAATTACGATGGATTAAAAACACAAAACTATGGTGGGTCAACCTTCTTATGTCATGGTTCTCTGGGTGGTAGTATGAATGCCGGTGATTACGGCTTAGATGCTGCTTGGGCAGGTATGCGCACTACTAAAGCATTGGTAAACCTTTTCTCCGACCCAAGTGGTAATACCGATCAAAGGGCAGAGTTTTATACTAATGGTCAGAATTTAGACATTAATTCATTAACTACTTTCACTGATGGCTACGCTATTCAAAAGTTTATTAATAAAACTCGTCCCACTACCCCTAATGTATTAACATCAGGTAATAATGGTTCTAATCCCACTTTTGCAGATGTGGATATTCCCTTGTTCCGCTTGCCGGAAATGTATTTAATATATGCTGAGGCAGTGTTGCGTGGTGGAACCGGAGGTAGCATATCACAGGCATTAACTTACATTAACCAATTACGTACACGTGCTTACGGTGGAAGCACAGCCGGAAATATTGGTACACCTGATTTAACACTCGACTTTATTTTAGCTGAACGTGGACGGGAATTGTATTGGGAAGGTTTTAGAAGAACGGATTTGATACGTTATGGCTATTTCACTACATCGAATTATTTATGGCCTTGGAAAGGTGGCGTGCCAACAGGAACATCTGTAGGCAGTTTCAGAAACCTTTATCCATTGCCTTCTTCCGATGTTTCATCTAATACCAATTTAGTGCAAAATCCAGGATATTAATTTTTAGATGTTTAACATTCAACAAAATGTTAGTTGATTGTAAAAAACACAGAAATTAATCTTGAAAATAAAAGGTACGATAATAGTTACAAACTTTTTAAAACATAAAAAAATGAAAACAATATTTGCCAAACTCTTACTATTCGGTATAGCAGTGGCCTTGTTTGCATCTTGTAAAAAAGATGATGCCATTGATACCTTTCAGGGAGGCACAGCACCTGTGTTAACCGCATCGGTAACAGGTAATATTCCATTAAGTTATGCAACTGCTAATAATACAGCATTCACACTTAACTGGACAAATCCCAACTATATGTTCACTTCGGGCATTAGTTCACAAAATGTAAGTTATTTAATAGAAATTGATACTACGGGCTCTAATTTCACGAATCCTAATCGTCAAATGCTATCCGTTAGTCCGGATTTGAGTATTACTTTCACTCAAAGCCAATTCAATGATTATTTATTAAATCAGTTGGGCTTGGCTGCAGGCGTACAACACAATATTGAAATAAGGGTAACTTCTTCTATCAATTCAGTAAAAGCCACCAATTTAGTTTCTAATGTATTGAAATTTACGGCTACTCCTTATGCCATTCCACCTAAAGTACAACCGCCTACTTCGGGTCAACTTTATTTAATTGGGGGCGATCCTAAATTAAATGCATGGGGTAATCCTGTTCCTACACCGGGTTTGCAATTTACTCAAGTAACACCTACTTTGTATACTATTACAGTGCAAATGAGTGGGGGAGATAATACAAATCCTAATAACCAATACTTATTTATACCGGTTAATGGTAGTTGGTCACATAAATATGCTACTAATTCCTCTTTAAATCCTACTGAAACCGGTGGGGGTTTTGGGTTTGATTTAAGTGACAACTTCCCCGGTCCTTCACAACCCGGAACTTACACCATTACTGTTGATTTTCAAAAAGGAAAATATACAGTAGTTAAACAATAAATATTTTTTCTAAAGTTAATTATTAATACGAAAAAATTTAAATATGAAATCAATTTTCAAACTCAGTTTTCTGGCCATGTTGCTGGTAGTAGTGTTTACTGCTTGCGATAAGGTTGGGGCCTTAAAAGTATATGCTCCCGGTACGCCCGTTACACTAAGCGTATCCTCTACTAACATTGCCCCTGCCATTGCGGATTCCAATAAAGTAGTATTGACATTAAATTGGACAAATCCCAATTATTCTGTTGATACCTCTAATGTGAAATATATCATAGAGATAGATTCATCAGGTCGTAATTTTGCCAAAGAAGTTACACGAGTTGTAAATGTTAGTCGCACCTATTCATTTACTGCGAAAGATTTGAATAATATCTTATTAAGCTTGGGCTTTGCTTATAATACCAAGTACCCTGTTGATATTCGCATTACCTCATCTTTTGCCAATAATAATGAGCAATTAAAGTCTAATGTGGTAACCATTAATTTTACTACTTATGTGGTGCCTCCCAAAGTAACACCGCCTGCTTCAAAAACCTTATTCTTGGTAGGTAGTGCCACAGCAGGGGCTTGGGGAAATCCGGTACCTGTTCCGGCACAACAATTTAAAATGTTAGATTCTGTAACTTATCAAGGCAACTTTTATTTAAATGGAGGACAAGAATATTTACTATTACCGGTAAATGGAGATTGGAGTAACAAATACTCAGTGGCCGATAAAACTGTTCCGGGGTTAAGTGCTGGAGGCAGTTTTGGTTTAAACTTAAGCGACAATATACCCGGACCCACCAATACTGGTATATATACTATTACTGTTGATTTTCAGCATGGTACTTTCTCGGTATCATTGGTTCAACAATTTGGCCTATTATGGGTTCCTGGCGACTATCAGGGTTGGACACCTGCAACAGCTCCAAATTTAGGTTCTCCTAAAAATGATGGTAATTACGATGGTTATATTAATATTCCTGCCGGAGGTACTTATGAATTTAAATTAACTACTACACCCGATTGGAGTAATGCTTTGGGTGATGGTGGTGGCGATAAGCTTAGCCCCAGTGGAGGTAATTTATTTGTTCCAGGCCCCGGTTATTATCATATTGTAGCCAACACCAATAATAATACTTGGTCAGCAACTGCAACTACCTGGAGCGTAATAGGAAGCTTTGCTGGAAGTGGATGGAGTAAAGATATTCCACTTACGTACAATGCAGGTAGTAATACCTGGAGTGCTACAATTACTGCAGCTGCAGGCGATCAATTTAAATTCCGTGCCAATAACGACTGGACCTTGAATTACGGTGATACAGGTGCAGATGGAAGCCTTGATCCGGGAGGTGATAATATTAACCTTACCGCGGGTTCACATAAAATTATTTTATACTTAACTGGTGCAGGTTATTATACCTATACCATTCAATAGTTATTCTTTGTTAAATCAAAATAAGGCCGGGTTGATTAGAACCCGGCTTTTTTATGCCTAAAACAAATTAAATAGCTTATTTATAGCAAAACATTTTATTCTTGTTGTATACACGGCAATTAAACATTGCTTACATTGCAAATATTAAATAAAT
The DNA here is from genome assembly GCF_049968455.1 of Hydrotalea sp. Taxonomy (NCBI): domain Bacteria; kingdom Pseudomonadati; phylum Bacteroidota; class Chitinophagia; order Chitinophagales; family Chitinophagaceae; genus Hydrotalea; species Hydrotalea sp. The sequence continues at coordinate 17,934 of NZ_JBMFQT010000014.1, forward strand.
ACTATGCTGTATTCAATGACCGGTTATGGAAGAGTAGAACAAACAATTGGAGATAAAACTTTTATTGTAGAATTACGCTCTTTAAATGGTAAGCAGTTTGATTTGCGTTTACAAATGCCTGCTATGCTCAAACCTTTTGAGTTTGACATTAGAAGTTTATTAAGTGAAACACTTGAGCGCGGAAGCATTGAATGCATCATTAATTTAAAACAGAATGGCGGCGCTAAACCTGTAACCATTAATACAGACCTGCTGAAAGTTTATTACACCTCAGTAGTGCAAATTGCACACGAATTGAATGCAGAAGCCGATCATTTATTGGCTGCAGTTTTACGTTTACCGGAAGTGGTGGTAAATACAACAGAAGTAATGACCGAAGCAGAGTGGCTGCATTTCAAAAAAATTTTAGAAGCAGCCATTCAACAATTAAAAAAACATCGTTTGCAAGAAGGTCAATCTATTGAAAAAGACCTACTGCTCCGACTTAGTAATATTGAAGCACAGCAACATATTATTGCCGAGTTAGAACCGCATCGTCGAAAAAAAATCAAAGACAATATTGTAAAATTGTTGGAAGAAGCAGTGGGCAAGGATAATTATGATGCTAATAGGTTAGAACAGGAGTTGATTTATTATATTGAAAAAATTGATATTAGTGAAGAGCAGGTCCGCCTGCAAAATCATTGCCACTATTTTAGAAGCATTATTGAAAGTAAAGAAGAAAGTAGTAAGGGCAAAAAACTTTCTTTCTTATTGCAGGAATTTGGAAGAGAAATTAATACAACCGGTTCAAAAGCCAATGATGCAGCCATTCAAAAATGTGTGGTATTAATGAAAGACGAGTTGGAAAAGGCAAAGGAACAAGTATTAAATGTGTTGTAATAATTTTTTGTATGAATTTAAGTTAATGTGCCTTCCATAATAAATTTTTTAAAAAACCATGAAGCAACGTTACATATTTCTTTTTATTGGTTTATTGGTATTTTGGGCCTGCACTTCCATAAACGTTTTTGAAAAATCAGTGCCATTTCCTAATCATGCTTGGAGTAGTACCGATACGCCTTCTTTTCATTTCAATATCACAGACACCAATGCCTTTTATAATCTATATGTAGTGTTTAGGCATGAGGATGCCTATCAATACAAAAATGTTTGGTTGCATATTACTGTTCACGATCCCGATTCCACTTATAGCTTTACTCGCGAATTTACCTTGGCCAACAGTGTAGGGTGGTTAGGTACTTCTATGGATGATATTGTAGACCATAGATTACCATTTAATGCTGTGCCTGCAAAACTAAAAAAAGGAGAATATGCTTTTACCTTACAACAAATAATGCGTGAAGATCCTTTACAACACGTGCTTAATGCCGGCATTCGAATTGTAAAAATTGCACCATGAAGCTTAACTTCAAAAAAAGGCTACTAATAGTAAGTATTGTATACTGGGTATTATTATTGTACATTCTATCTGCTTTGTTGTGGTGGTTCATAGCATTGAATCATCAAAACGATGCAATGACAACACTTAAACTGCAAGAAGTAAATACTACCGAACAAAATTACTTAAATAAAACTGCGGATATTTTACGCGAGAAGCAAAGGAAAACAGCACAATATATTGGTGAAGGATTAACATTTCTGGCTATTATTTTAATTGGTGCAGGCTATGTTTATAGGGCCACTCGCCGACAAATTAAATTGGCGCAACAACAACAAAATTTTATGATGGCAGTTACGCACGAATTAAAAACACCTATAGCTGTTGCCCAATTGAATTTAGAAACATTGCAAAAAAGAAAATTAGATCCATCAATACAAGAAAAGTTAGTCAGTAATACCCTGCAAGAAACCAATAGGCTGAATACCTTATGTAATAATATTTTATTTACCTCACAATTAGAAAGTGGGCATTATCATGCTAGCCCTCAAAACATAAACTTTTCAGCGTTAGTGCAAAATGCCGTTAAAGAGGCAACGGTAAGATTCGCAGGAAGAACAATTATTACCAATATAACTGAAGGAATTAACATAATGGGCGAGCCTTTGTTATTACAAATACTTATGAATAATTTAATAGAAAATGCGTTAAAATATTCCCCAAAACACGCATTGGTAACTGTACAACTAAAACAACAAAATCAACATGCCGTAGTTGCAGTAATAGATGAAGGAATTGGAATTTCGGCAGACGAAAAGAAAAAAATATTTAGAAAATTTTATAGAACCGGCGATGAGAATGTACGTAGCACAAAGGGTACCGGGTTAGGTTTATATCTATGTAAGAAAATTGCACAACAACATCATGCTACCATTCAGGTGTTGGATAATTTGCCCAATGGTAGTATTTTTAAAGTAATTTTTGCTATTGCATAAAATGAAATCATTCAAATAACTTTTTTTCAATGCCCACAAAAGCAAGCATATTATTGGTAGATGATGAAGAAAATTTGCATGAGGCTTTAAAATTGAACTTGGAAATAGAAGGTTACACCGTAACCTCGGCTTTTAATGGTAGTGATGCTTTAAAAGCTATTGCTAACGAATACTTCGATTTAATTATTCTCGATGTAATGATGCCTGAAGTAGATGGCATAAGCGTTGCAGAAACTGTTAGGGTAAACAATAATGATGTGCCAATTTTAATGTTAAGTGCTAAAAATACCGGCGCTGATCGTGTATTGGGTTTAAAAAAAGGGGCAGATGATTACTTAACCAAACCCTTTAATTTAGAAGAATTACTGCTGCGTATTGAAAAGCTTATTGAAAAAAGCAAAAAATTACAAGTAAAAGAAACAGTAGCAGATGTGTATGAGTTTGGGCAAAACAAAATTGACTTTAAAGCACAGGAAGCGATTACAGCAAATGGTAGCAAAGTTGATTTAAGTAAGAAAGAAGCAATGTTATTGAAACTGTTAATTGAAAATAAAGGCGAAGTGGTATCAAGAGAAAAAATATTGCAGGTAGTTTGGGGTTATAATGTGTATCCTACTACGCGTACTATTGATAATTTCATACTTAATTTTAGGAAATATTTTGAAACAGATAGTAAAAATCCAAAATATTTTCATTCCGTTCGTGGAGCCGGGTATAAGTTTACGCCGGATGAATAAATAAAATTTTTAATTGTTCTGCTACATCATACCGATTGGCATTACTTTGCGGAGCATATAAAGCACTATTGCATACTGCAAATAATTGTCGCAGCGCTTCTTTTCTGCCGTTGTCTTTTTCAATACTTATTTCCTTTTCTAGCATACTAATTACTGCCTTAAAAAAAGCAATATCATCCGGAATAGTTAGCAATTCGTAAATACTTTCGGGTTTGGCAGGTTCTATTAAGTTGTTGGGTACAACTGTATCAGCCTGTTGAATATCAGTTTTAATATTAATCACATTATTGTTGCTGATTAGATTTGGTGTAGTATTTTTTTCTTTTTTGTAAAAAATCCACCAGCCTATGGCTAATATCAGTCCAATGCCGGGTATAATCCAAATGTATCGGCTATTGGTGTTTCCCTCTGAATATAGATCCGGATTAATAAAGTTTTTTAAAGGTGGATTCACTTTTATTTCAATAGGGGTAGTTTCAATAGTCGTGTAACTGCCAGTTTCTGTATTGTAAAAATTATAATGAATGGCAGGTATAACGGTAGTGCCTTGTTGTTTGCAAGTAAAAGGGATACTGAAAGTTTTACTGCCTGCAGCAGGATATACTAGTTTGTTTACGTCGGTTTCTTCTGAGCTATTAAAGTGCTCAACTCCTTTAGGCCAATGTACTTGGGGTAAAGTAACGGATGAAAAATTGCCTGACCCTGTTACTTCAATAATCAATTTATTAACATCACCGGCCGTATCAATTTTTTTATCCACTCTTGCATTAATAGTAAAATGACCAATGGCACCACTAAAATTGGCAGTTCCTTTATAGGTAGGCAGATTTGTTACATTAATTTGGGCAGGTTCGCTACTACAAATGCTACTATATTCAAATGTTTTTTGAATAGTATTGTTATTTACCCTATATAAATTAACCGTGTTTTCCACTTTTGCAGTTCCTAAATTAATGGTGCCGGCTGTTAGTGGAATTAACTGTACTTTTCGAATAATGTAAGTGCTATACTTTTTACCATTCAATAATTTTGTTTCCTCATGTAAATCTTGTGTAGTCATTTCATAAACAGTGCATCCGTTAAAAACGGGTTGCTGTATTAATTTTGAAGATGTACGTAAACGGCTATACAAAGTGTATGTTACTAAAATAGGCTCGCCTACTACACAATTTTTTTTACTGGCTTCAACACGAATAAAAATATTATCCTTCATTTTTTTTGCTACATCTTCTCCGGGTAATACAATGGCATTGCGTTCCATTTCATTTGGCTCATCTAAAACATCGCTTTCAAAAAAACCACCGGGCATTTGTAAACCCGCTTGTTGTTGCCTTCCGGTAGGAAGATTTCTTTGCACTAAAATAGTAACGGGTTTACAACGGATACTAATTGACGAAAGGTGTAGTTCACCGGCTGGAATTTCAATACTTCCTGTTTTTAAAGGTTGTATTTCATAGCTAATAATGGTTTCTGTTTTTTGAACGCCATTTATGGAAACTTGTTGTAATTGAAAAAATGGACCGGAAATAATACGCCAATTTTTGAAAACCGGCGCTATCCAATTGTTCATGCTTGCTTCGCCTTTATATGTATAACTTACCTGCAGCGTTTCTTGCAGGCCAATGGTGTTATAACTCGTATTAATTTCAAACTTACTTTGAGCCAACAACGAAACCGGTAAGAGTAAAATTAATACAATAGGCAAACGATATTTATATACATAACGCATAAGTGCCAAACAAATATAAAACCTTAGCCTTGGGTTTTTGCAACCTGTGGGTTAATATGGGGTTAAAACATAACGCACAATAATGTATGTTTGTTAAAAATATAGGCTATGAATTTGGAAAGTTTATTAGAATTTTTAGAACCTGTACCCATACATGTCATTGCCAACGAACAATCATTTGCTGAAACCCAAATGGGCGGTCAAATTGATATGTATATTGCTGATGGCACTTTGCCGGAAATTGAAAATGCAGATTTAGTTATTATTGGTTGTAATGACATGCGTGGTGCCGGTATTCATAGTAATCGTTCAAGTGCAGACGCAATTAGAGAAGCATTTTATCCTTTATTTTATTGGCATAAAGAGGTAAGGTTGGCCGATTTGGGTAACGTTAAAATTGGTGCAACATTGGCCGATTCTTATGCAGCTTTAAAAACTGTTGTGAAGGAAATGATTGCTGCCGGGAAAAAAGTTGTAGTAATAGGTGGCTCTCACGACCAAACTCTTGGCTTATATCATGCTTATGCCGAAACTGAAACCATTATTGAAGCAGTTTGTGTTGATGCGGTAATTGATTTAAACATGGATTCTGCTGCACCGGCAGATCACTTCCTCATTCAAATGCTAACAGAAGAGCCTAATTATTTAAAACATTATAGCCATATAGGTTTTCAAAGCTATTTAACACATCCTAACATGCTTCAAACCATTGATAAGCTAAGGTTTGATTGTGTGCGGGTAGGTAAGAGTAAAGAGGATTTGAGTGAAATGGAACCCATTATACGCACAGCAGAACTATTTACGTTCGATGTTTCTGCTATTCAATATGCGCATGCCCCAGCCAATTGGCTTACACCAAACGGATTTACCGGAGAAGAGGCTTGTAGCTTGATGCAATTTGCAGGAATGAGCAATTCTGTTAAAGTAGTAGGTGTTTTTGGATATAATGTTGCTAATGATATTCATAATTTAACAGCCAAACAAATTGCACACATGTTGTGGTATTTATTAGATGGCCTATTGAAAAGCAGGCATGAAGCTGATTTCAATGACTCTGAAAACTTTAAAAAATACCACTTAGCTTTTGCTGAATTTGATACAGTCTTCCTGCAAAGCAAAAAAACAGGTCGTTGGTGGATGCAAACCTATGATGGTAAGTTTATTCCTTGCAGTAAAACCGATTATATTTTAGCATGCACCGATGAAATACCTGAACGTTGGTTGCGTTATGCCGAAAGAATGTAACATAATTCATTACCCAATTTTTTATACAATGCAAAAGGTTAAAACATTTATTACACTCAGTTTTGCTACCATTATTTTTTTTGCATGTGTAACACATAAAAAAATTCAGACAAAATCGGTTAGCCCGTTAATTAGTAAGTCAACCAATGAAGACAATCCGGCTTTTACTATTGATTCTTTATTAAACAATGCCTCCTTAAAAGGAGCTCAAGTGGGTATTTGCATAGCTGATGCATCAAACGGCAATAATTTAGTGCAATACCAGGCCGATAAATACTTTATTCCTGCAAGTAATATGAAATTATTAACCTGCTATGCAGCCATGCGTTACTTGGGTGATAGTTTAACTGCATTTCGATATGTAAACAAAGGAAACGATACAATTGAGTTGGAACCGAATGGTGATCCTACTTTTTTGTTAGCTGATTTTCCTATTCAACCTGCATTTAATTTTTTAAAGCAACAGAAACAAATTATTATAACTACACAAAATTGGAAGGATGCTGCTTTAGGTGCCGGTTGGGCATGGGACGATTATACAGAAGATTATATGGCTGAACGTTCCTGTATGCCAATTTATGGTAACGTGGCCACATTTGCGTATAAAAAAGTAATGCCGGCTTATTTTCAAAATAATATTTCAAATCCTTACCATATCAATTCTCGTTTTTATACCATTAAACGTGGCATTGGCAATAATAGCTTTGAAATGCTTCCTTCTGATAAAGAAATAAAGGATTTGCAAGTGCCATTTTTTACCCAACAAAAAAATTTATTGTCGCAACTATTATCCGATACTTTACATGTATCTGTTAGTGAAGCTAATTTTAAATTGAATCGTTTACCGGATGTGCAAACAGTAAAATCGCAGGCTACCGATAGTATGCTAAAAATTATGATGCACCGCAGTGATAATTTCTTTGCTGAACAAAGCCTATTAATGGTAAGCAATGAGTTATTAGGTGAAATGAATGATAAAAAAATTATTGCGAAATTATTAGAAACTGATTTTGCTGCTTTGCCTCAAAAACCCAAATGGGTTGATGGCAGTGGCTTAAGCCGATATAATTTAATAACCCCTGCCGATTTGGTGGCCGTTTTGCAACAAATGAAAACCAACTTTGGTATGGTCCGTATTGCTGCTATTTTGCCAACGGCTAATGCGGGAACACTTAGTGGTCATTATAAAAATTTTGCAGGTAACTTATTGGCTAAAACTGGAACATTAAGTAATCATGTTTCAATTAGCGGCTTTGTAAATACTGCAAGTGGGAAGCCTATTATATTCTCCGTTTTGGTCAACAACCATCTAAGCAGTGCTAGAGCAGTTAGAAATGTAGTTGAAAAATATTTAACTGCGTACATTCAATCTAATTAATACATTTTTCATTCATTTTTTTTCGTTGTAGAAAATTTGAATAGAAAGAATGCCAGCCAAATATTACAAACATAAATTTTCAAAAAAAGTGCATGACGCTTAAATCATTTTTTTAATTTGCTGCAGGGTTTGTTGTGCTGTTTTTTTATACCATTTTCCTGAATTCTTTAATTCCTTTTGGATTTTAGCTGTTTTTAAAACACTGGTATTAGTAGCTGCATATATTATTGCTCGTATGCAAGGATGGAAGGGATGGGACGGGTATGGATTGGGTAAAATAAAATATCGTTGGTTGTTTTTGGTGGGAGGGTTATGCATTGGTATTTTATTTTTTAGTTTATCGTGGTTGGCATCCATACTGTTTCAATTTGAAACAATAACGAAAGTGCAGGTATGGCAACAATGGATGATGCAACTGCCTCAAATCATGCTCATTACTTTTATTCCTTCTTTAGCAGAAGATATATTAACTAGTGGTTATTGGTATGCCCATTTTTCATTTTTAAAGTCTTGGCATTGGGTATTGCTTTCGGCAATTGTTTTTGTGCTGAATCATATTTGGAGGTTGAATGATGGTTGGGCTGTTTTGACTTATCTTTTTTTGTTAGGAATTGCTCTGGCCATTACCATCAGGCTTTCACATTCATTATGGCTGGCATTAGGTATACATTGGGGAGCCAATTTGGCTTATCAGGCAATAGTTAGTTTCATTACCACTGAAAGTAAGGTACAAGATGCAAGTAGCAATTGGTTACTGGCAGCCGCTTGGGCTTTGTTAGTTGTTGTATTATTATTGATGATGCAGAAAAAAGTATTTAAAAAAAAGTTTTCATGAAACCACTGTTTCATAACACATTTTTCAAGGAAGCAGTTAGATATTTTCACTGCTGCTAATTTTCCAAAAATGATGTAATTAATTTTTCCCAAACATTCTGTCTAAGTAGTCTTCTTTAAATTCTAAAAAAGTGGGACTGCCATTAATGGTATAGTTAGGTGTTGCACACTGTAACAAGTCGTTAATAAGTTGCTTCATTTCACTTTGTGATAAATTTTTACCCGCTTTAATGGCTTGTTGGCGACTCATACAACGAATTAATTTTTCTCGCTTACTGAATTTTACATCGTTGCTAAAATGTTTAAATTGTTCAATCAATAATTCAATGGCTAATTTTTCATTTCCTTGTACTACATCGGCAGGTGTTCCTTGTATTACAAAAGTATTATTGCCAAAAGCTTCTAAGTGGTAACCAATTTTCAGCAACTCGGGTATTAATTCGCTTAAAAGGGAAGTATCGGCTGCCGATAGTTCAATTGTTGAAGGAAACATACTTTGCTGCACCGGTATAGGGTTTAGGTGCATAGCTGTTTGAAATTTTTCGTACAATATGCGTTCATGTGCCAGTTGTTGGTGCAATAGTACAAAACCACTTTCTGTAGGAACAATAATATAGGTTTGATGCAATTGTACTAATGTTGCTTCGGGCAAAGGATTAAAGATGTGTTTTTTTTCAGTTGCCGGTTGCCATAAAGTGGTATCTGCGCCACTAATATCAATAGGCAAAGCCTCAGTCGTTTCAAAAAATGATCGCCAGTTTTTTAATTCACTGTTATTGTCCTTCTCAATAAAATGTGCCTGATGTTTTTGAGTAAAGGTTTTGTATAAGTTAGAAGCTTGGGTTTGTTGTTTTTGCTCTTGTGTCATTGGCTTACTAACGGCATCCAATTGCTGTATGTCTGCATTTAAAGAAAAGTCTAATGAAGGTGCAATACTAAATTGTGCCAATGCATGTTTCACTGCTGCTTGCACAAAAGCATAAATAATTTTTTCATCCTCAAACTTAATTTCCTGTTTTGTGGGGTGTACATTAATATCAACTTGCGATGGGTCTACATCAATATACAATACATAAGTTGGATAACTATCTTTCGCAATTAAATTTTCAAATGCAGCACTTACAGCATGATTTAAATAGGCGCTTTTAATAAAGCGGTTATTTACAAAAAAATATTGATCGCCACGCGTTTTTTTGGCTGTATCCGGTTTTCCCACAAAGCCATATACGTTAAGATAGTCCGTTTCTTCTTTAACAGCAACTAATTTGGCATTGTATTGATTACCCAAAACCTGCACTATACGTTGTTTTAACGAACCCGCTTCTAAATGAAAAACCTCCTGACCATTATGAGTTAAACTAAAAAATATTTGCGGAAAGGCCATTGCCACACGAATAAATTCATCAATAATATGCCGCATTTCTGCAGCATTACTTTTTAAAAAGTTTCTTCTGGCAGGCACATTAAAAAACAAGTTCTTCATGCTAATGCTAGTGCCCGAATTACAAGCACAAGGTTCTTGCTGTAACACTTTACTGTTTTCTATACACAGATAAGTGCCAAATTCACTTTCGGGTTGGCGGCTTTTAATTTCAACTTGAGCTACAGCGGCTATGGAGGCCAATGCTTCGCCTCTAAAACCCATTGTTTTTATATGAAATAAATCATCAATAGCTTTAATTTTACTGGTGGCATGTCGTTCAAAGGCCATTCGGGCATCGGTTTCGCTCATGCCGCTGCCATTGTCAATTACCTGAATTAAACTTTTGCCGGCATCTTGTACAATCAATTGAATTTTTGTTGCATGGGCATCTACTGCATTTTCTAACAATTCTTTTACGGCACTGCCGGGTCTTTGAATTACTTCACCGGCAGCTATTTGATTAGCAATATTATCGGGTAACAATTGTATTTTGTCGCTCACGGCACTTCAACGTTTTGAAACGGTAAAATTAAACTTTATTTAGCAGCCATCATCCATGTTTTTGGTACCTTTGTGCACCTTTTTATTAACAAATAAATTTTTTTATAAAGTACTCTGTTATCTATTTCATCATTAAAAAAAATTATGTATGCAGGAAACGATAGTTGCCAATGCAAATATTGAAAAGTTACCCCGCCATTTTTTACCTGCCGATTTTACGGTAACTACTTGGGAGTTGTTAGAACCATATTTTATGAACCTGAAAGAACGTTCCATTAATAATGTTGCCGAGTTGGAGGATTGGCTTCGCGATATTAGTGAATTAGAAGCAGTAGTGAGTGAAGATGCTTGCTGGCGACAAATTAAAATGACCTGCGATACTACCAATCCTGCATTGGAAGAGGCATACAATTTTTTTGTAATGGAAATTCAGCCCAAAATTCAGCCCTATGCAGATGCGTTGAATAAAAAATTAATTAATTCACCCTTTGTTAAAGAGTTAGATCAAAAGCAATATTTCACCTACTTACGTTCCGTAAAAAAAAATATTGAATTGTTTCGCGAAGCCAATATTCCCATTCAGGCTGAATTAGGTGTATTGCAACAACAATATGGGGTTATTGCCGGAAAAATGACGGTAGAAGTTGATGGCCGTGAATATACTTTGCAACAAGCAGCTCAGTTTTTAGAAAGCAGTGATCGTTCGGTAAGAGAATCTATTTATCGAAAAATTCAAGAAAGAAGGTTACAGGATAAAGAAGCCATGCATCAGTTATATAGTCAACTGATTCAAAAACGCCATCAAGTGGCACTCAATGCCGGGTTTGCCAATTACCGCGATTATAAATTTGTTGAATTAGGTCGATTTGACTATACAAAAGAAGATTGTTTTCAGTTTCACGAAGCAGTGAAATTACATGTGTTGCCTATTGTTAATAAAATTTATGAAAAGAAAAGGCAACAATTGGGTTTAGATACTTTACGCCCTTGGGATACAGAAGCAGAACCGGCTGGCACCCAACCTTTACGACCATTTAAAACCGGAAAAGAATTATTGGAAAAAACAGAAGCCTGTTTTCGTAAAATGAATCCCTTTTTTGCTGATTGCCTTGTAAAAATGGATCAATTACACCACTTTGACTTGGAAAGCCGCAAAGGCAAAGCACCGGGTGGTTATAATTGTCCTTTAGCTGAAAGTGGCGCACCTTTTATTTTTATGAATGCTGCCGGACAAATGAGTGATGTTACTACTATGGTTCATGAGGGTGGGCATGCCATTCATTCCTTTTTAGCACACCATTTACCTTTGTCTGCTTTTAAAGAATACCCTATGGAAATTGCAGAAGTGGCTAGTATGAGCATGGAACTATTTTCAATGAGCCATTGGGACACTTTCTTTGATAACGATACCGATTTAAAACGTGCAAAAGCACATCAGTTAGAACGTACCATTACTATTTTCCCTTGGATTGCTATTATTGATAAATTTCAACATTGGGTATATGAAAATCCAAGTCATACTGTTGAAGATCGCACCGATAATTGGATGCGTATATTAAAAGAATTTTCAACTGATGCCATTGATTATACAGGTTTAGATGCTTACCGTGCTATTGGTTGGCAAAGGCAATTACATTTGTTTGAAGTGCCATTTTATTATATTGAATATGGTATTGCTCAATTGGGTGCTATTGGTTTATGGATGCAATACATACAAAACCCTCAGCAGGCTTTACAAAATTATATGCGTGCTTTAAGCTTAGGCGGCACCCAAACTTTACCTGAGCTATATGCAGCTGCAGGTTTACAATTTAATTTGTCGCCGGCGCATATTAAAACATTAATGGAGTTTGTTGATGCACAAATGGAGGCATTGTAGTATTCAACTATTTGTAAAATAAAAAAAAGAGGCAGCGTGAAAAACGTACCTCTTTTTTATTTTAAAATATCAATCTATGCATTATCCTTTCCTTTAGGCAAATTAGGTTTATTAACGGGCTTGCCTTGCTGTTGAGGTCTGTTGCGATTATCGTTTTTATTATTGTTATTATTACGTTGTCTATTATCGTTACGGTTGTTATTATTGTTGCCCCTATTTCTGTTATCGTTGTTATTGGGTTGCCGCTGTTCATTGCTGCGGTTATCGCGATTATCACGATTGTCGCGACGTTGTTCACCTTTGTTACGCTTATTGGTTTTTTCTAAGCTCTTTAAAGTAATTTGTCCAACAACATCTACAAATTGTGGTTCTATAGCTTTCGGTTTTCCGCTAACTACATCAACCGGTTCTAAATCATCAGGTAAAATATTTTGCGCATTCATGCGCTTTATTTCTTTTACCCGCTCAATGGTAAGTGGATAGTATTTACTTCCCCCTTCCATCATATACCACATCAAATTTTTAAAAATATCTTTTTTAATTAAAACGGCATTGCCTTTAGTGGTTTGCAGTGTGTCAACATTTTCCGGAAAATGTTGTAATGCATCCAAATACGTATCCAATTCATAATTCAAACAGCATTTTAAACGACCACACTGACCGCTTAATTTGGTTTGATTAATAGATAAGTTTTGGTAACGTGCAGCAGTTGTATTCACACTTTTAAAATCTTGCAACCAGGTACTGCAACAAAGTTCGCGGCCGCAACTGCCAATACCGCCCACTTTTGCAGCCTCTTGGCGAATACCTATTTGCCGCATTTCAACTTTTAGTTTAAACTCGGCGGCATATAATTTAATTAGTTCTCTAAAATCAACCCTATCTTCTGCAGTATAAAAAAAAGTAGCTTTTTTACCATCGGCTTGTATTTCTACTTCGCTCAATTTCATTTGTAAATTCAATTTCCGAGCCAATTCGCGGCTGCGAGCTTGCACTGCAGGTTCACGATCTTTTTGATAGTGATAGCTTTCTAAATCGCGTTCCGAGCTGCGGCGAAGTACTTTTTTTATATCGGGGTTCATTTCATCAACCCCTTTCTTTTTTAATTGCAGGCGCACTAATTCGCCGGTAAGGCTAACTTCACCCACATCAAAACCGGTAACGCCTTCAACAGTTACATATTCACCCTTTTCAAATTGCTGAAGGGAAGTATTTCTAAAAAATTCTTTTCTGCTGCCTTGTTTAAAGCTTACTTCAATTATTTTACAATCAGCATCGCTAAAAGTTAATGGCAGGTTTTGAAGCCAGTCATACACATTTAACCGATTGCAACCGCCGGTACTGCAACCGCCGTTACTTTTGCAACCGCCGGGTTTTTTGGTGCCACATGATCCACATCCCATTATGTCGTTTTCATTTTAAAGTTCAACTAAATAAAAATACTGTAGAAAACTGAGTGTAGGAGGGGTATGTTACCAACAGCAGTTCCCTGTTCAACGCCTGTTGTGTCACTCACTTCAACGTTCAGAACAATAGTGCGCTATGGCGTTCCTATACATTGGTAAGGCCTGATAAAATTATATAAGTACATCAAATACATCAGGTACAAATGCTATTTCCCCTTCACACCTATTCACACAGGAAAAAAGGTACAACCCCACAATTTTCAGTTCTACAAATTCAAAAATAGGAAATTTATTGGCAATAGTGTTTAAACATGTAGGGTTACCTTGTTTTGAATAATAAATTGAAGCTTTATGGTTAGGGCCATAAACAACATTTTGGCATTGGCATTTCTTTCAATATAGTAAATGGCATTATCTAATTCATTTACAATGGCCTGCTGTTGGCTAACGGAAGCAATTTTATTAAGCCTTTGTGCAAAATCGGCTTCGGCAGGTAAGTAATGCAGAGCTTCTGTTCCCAATAACCTTATGTGTAAGCTTTCTTCCAATAAGTGAATGAAATATCGTAAAAACTGTTTTTGTTTTTCCCGCCCCGCCTTGGCAATTTCTTCCACAAACTTTAATTGCATACTTGGGCCGGCTTTTAAGGTGGCATTCAACCATTCTCTAAGCAAACTTTGCCAATCTGCGGCAGTATCTTGTATCATTTGTAAAGCCTCACGATAATTGCCTTCGCAAACTGCCGCAATTTGTGCTGCAGTGGTTTGCGCTAAGCCGGCTTTTTGTACCAATGCATTTTCTATGTCATGCTTGTCTATCATGGGTACCCGAATTACCTGACAACGGCTAACAATGGTAGGTAATACGCCATCTTCTTGTTCGGCTACTAAAATAAACAATGTGTTGGCGGGTGGTTCTTCTATTAATTTTAATAATTTATTGCCTTCTTTGCCTAAGTATTCGGGCATCCACAACACCAAAACCTTGTATGCGCTTTCAAAACTTTTTAAATTTAGTTTACGCATAATATCGTTACACTCTTCAGCAGTTATATTGCCTTGCTTATTTTCTGCACCAATAAATTGTAACCAATCATACACATTTCCATACGGATATAATTTTACAAATTCTTTCCACTCAGTAAAATAATCGGTGCTAATTGGTTTGTCGCCACTTTTTTTGGGTATTACCGGGTAGGAAAAATGTAAATCGGGGTGCATGAATTGAATAGCTCTATGAAAGGCCGGCAATGTTGTAATTTCATCCGGACTAATCCAGTTATTGTTACTGCTTGGAGGGGCAGTTTCTCCAAATAAATCTATTCCATTGCTGTGGGCGTTTTGTACAGGTTGACTCACTACCCATTGTGCAAATGCAATAGCTAAAGGTAGGGCACCTGTTCCTTCTTTACCAACCATTAATAATGCATGGCCCAGCCTATTTTGCTGCACCATAGTTATGAGTTGTTGCTTTAAATCTGATTGTCCAATTACATCTTTCAGTTCCATGATGGGTACAAAATAAAAGGAAGATGCTTAAACAACATCTTCCTTTACAAAATATTTCCGGGTGGTGTTAATTTAGGTACTTTAAAATTTCAGGACTATCGGGTGTAACAGTACTCGGGAAATAAGCCAATAATTTACCATGCTCATCAATTAGAAACTTGTTGAAGTTCCAGGTAATGGTGGCATCTAATACCCCGTTTTCTGATTTATTGCATAACCATTTATAGATAGGTGAAATATTGGGGCCTTTCACATCAATTTTTTCTGCTAAAGGAAAAGTAACGCCATAATTTTTTTTGCAGAATTGAACGATTTCATCGCTGCTACCAGGTTCCTGATTGCCAAACTGATTGCAGGGGAATCCCACTATCACTAATTTGTCTTTGTATTTTTCATAGAGTTTTTCCAAAGCTTCATACTGTGGAGTAAATCCACACTTAGATGCGGTATTCACTATTAAAATTTTTTTGCCTTCATATTTGGCAAAATCAATGGTGCCAACGTTAATAGAAGGAACTTTGAATTGATAAATGGTGTTACTTTTCATTGTTGTAAATGAGGTTAAAGCAACTATTGCTGCAATGGTGAACAAATACTTCATGGTTAAAAGTTTTTGGTTTTAGATAATGCAAAAAACAATAACGGAAATTACTAACAATTGTTGGGGTTGAATGTTTAATTTTTTAATAAAACCTATAAAAGTGTATAGGCTACTGTAGCAATTTGCACGGACGCTACCGGAACCGATAAAAGAGCATTACTACAAGCCTCTAATGTTGCACCGGTTGTAATTACATCATCCACCAACAAAATATTCTGTTGTTTTAATATTGCAGGTTCAATAATAGTAAAAGCGTCATTCATGTTTTCCCAACGCTGAACCCTGTTTTTTTGCGTTTGTGTCTGTGTAAACTTTTTACGAACAATGACATTTGTATAAACCGGTTTTTGTAAAACTTCAGCTATACCTTTGGCAATGCAAGTTGATTGATTGTAACCTCGTAATTTTTCTTTTTTAGGATGCAAGGGTAATGGAATAATGGCATCAATAGGTTTAAAACGTTTGGAAATATTAAGTTGATGGCCTATTTGTTGCCCCAGCCAAACACCAACGTCTTGCCGACCTTTATATTTTAATTGAAACAATAATTGTTGTACAAGTGATTGTTTGGTAAAATAAAATGCAGCTGCTGCTGCATCAATAGTTACTCTGCCATAAAAGCTTTGTTCAACGGGATTGTCGGCTGCTTCAAAAAAACCGGTACGGGGTAATTGCATTAAGCATTGGGTACATAAAAATTGTTCAGGCATAATATCAGTATTACATCCTGTACAAGTATGCGGAAAAAATAAATGAACAAAATTTGTCCAATAATCTTTTACAATCGCCAACATGCTTTAAAAATAAAACAAATATGCTTTAAGTTAAGCAAATTGTTTTTTTTTGATAAAAGTGTTGATTAAAAAATTTGTTGATAAAGTTCTTGCACTTCGCTTAGAGCCACAATTTTAATAGTATATTTTTTTACCTGAATAGCTTTTTGATTGTAGCGTGAAATGAAGATTTTTTCAAATCCCAATTTTTCAGCTTCGGCAATACGTTGCTCAATGCGGTTTACTGCTCTTATTTCACCGTTCAATCCTACTTCTCCTGCAAAACAAATATGTGTCGGTAAAGGAATATCTTCATACGAGGATAGTAAAGCAGCAATTAAAGCTAAATCAATAGAGGGGTCTTCAACTTTTAATCCGCCTGCAATGTTGATGAATACATCTTTAGTGCCGAATAAAAAACCGCCTCTTTTTTCTAATACAGCTAGCAATAATTGTAATCGTCTTAAATCAAATCCACTAACAGTTCTTTGTGGTGTACCATAAACGCTTTGTGTAACCAAAGCCTGCACTTCAATTAATAAAGGCCTTATGCCTTCAACGGTTGCAGCTATGGCACTTCCGCTTAATGTAAGTTCGCGTTGTGTTAATAAAATTTCAGAAGGATTGGATACTTCTTTCATGCCGTCTCCAGTCATTTCATAAATACCCAATTCAGAAGTACTGCCAAAACGATTTTTCAGTGTGCGCAATATGCGATAAGTATAGTGGCGGTCGCCTTCAAATTGTAAAACAGCATCAACAATATGTTCTAAAATTTTGGGTCCTGCAATGGTGCCGTCTTTCGTAATATGACCAATTAAAAATACAGGTGTGTTGGTTTCTTTTGCAAAGCGTTGAAATTCGGCAGTGCATTCCCGTATTTGCGATATACTACCCGCACCTGCATCAATTAAATTTGATTGTAAGGTTTGAACTGAATCGACAATAACTAATTGCGGTTGCAATTTTTTTATTTCATTGAATATGGATTGCGTAGTTGTTTCTGTTAATAAGTAAAAGGAAGGATGTTTTAACTGAATACGGTTGGCACGCATTTTAATTTGTTGCTCACTTTCTTCTCCACTAATATATAAAACTGTTAAGTTTTGTAATGATAAACCAATTTGTAAAAACAAAGTGCTTTTGCCAATGCCCGGTTCGCCGGCTACTAATACTATGCTTCCGGGTACGATACCACCCCCCAAAACTCTATTTAGTTCATTGTTAGCGGTAATAATGCGTTCTTGTTCATTCGCATTAACTTCATCTAACGCTATTGCCTTGTTGTTGATAGTTTGTTTGCTACCGTAATTTTGCCAATTTAGTTCAGGTTGATTATTTTTTTGAATTACTTCCTCAATAAAGGTATTCCAATTATTGCAACTGGGACATTTGCCTAACCATTTCGCGCTTTCATAACCACAGTTGCTACAAAAAAATGCTGTTTTTATTTTACTCATCTTATTTCAAAGTTAATGGGCTGTAATTATTTGCTGCAATAAAATGTAGCAATGTTTAACAAATGCATACGTATTTAAAACGTCAATAGGTTACTTCATTCTGATTTATTGCATTTGAAATTTTAAGTCAAGTACAAATTTTAAGTAGCAATATATTTTTTTGATAGAAAGATGGTTGTTAGCATGTTTGCTTAATGCATTTTTTTTCGATAGCATTTAATAAAATAGATGCAGATGACTTTACCAATTTATATGGTATATTAACGCAAAAGGGCCAGCAATAAAGCCGACCCTTTTACTTACTAACCCATTAAATTCCACCACTAAATTACAATAATGGGGCAGATGGCAAAATATTTTTTGATGAAAAAGCCCTAAAACTTACCCACATAGGGAAAAGGAGTGCGCCGGTGCAATTTTGGCATAAATCCAAAATGTAATACGACATAATGACTTTTTAATAAAAAAATTAAAAAGGATTGAATGTGGTTTGATTGATATCTATAATTGGTTGTTAAGCATTGCAATTACACGCAAAAAGAAATGATTATGAGATTTTTAAAAAATAATTGTTAATTTTTTTGGTTGAAAATTAACAAATAGCTAATTTGAACGGCAATATACCGTGATAAACGGATTAATTCACCAAAACTACACCAACATGAGAAAAAAATTATTGATGGTTTTCTCTACCCTTTTGCTACTTTTTGCGGGTGTTCATGCCCAAACAGTAACAATTTCGGGTAAAGTATTAGACGATAAAGGCAAGCCAATTGATGGTGCCTCTATTGTTGACAAAAAAACAAAGCAAGGCACTTCTACTGATGCCGAAGGTAATTTTAAGCTGAACATTAAGGCGGGTTCATTAATTCAAGTTTCTAGTATTGGCTTCGCTAAGAGGGAAATAACTGTACATGGTAATGAAACTTTGAACATTACCTTGGTGCCGGAAAACGAGGATTTAAGTGAAGTGGTAGTTACCGCCTTGGGTATTAAACGCGAAAAGAAAGCGTTAGGTTATGCGGTTTCTACAGTTGGGAGTAAGGATTTGGAAGCTAGACCTGAGGGTGATATAGCTAGGGTATTAAATGGTAAAGCCCCAGGAGTAAGCATAGTGAATACAAGTGGATTGAGTGGTAGTGGTACAAACATTAATATTAGAGGTATTAGCACAATTACAGGAAATTCTCAACCTTTATGGGTTGTAGATGGAGTTCCTTTTGATGGTGGTACAAATAATGAGTCTACAAATTTTACTTACGGTAACCAAACTTCTAGCAGGTTTCTTGATTTAGATCCTAATAATATTGCCAGCATAAGTGTGTTAAAAGGCTTAAGCGCTACAACCCTTTATGGTTCTGCTGGTAGAAATGGTGTTATATTAGTAACAACAAAAAATGGTTCAACAAGTACAGTAAGAAAAAAGCAAGAAGTATCTGTAACCCAATCTTATTTTCAAACCAAAGCAATTTTACCCGATTATAATCAGGAATATGGCGGTGGTTTTGATTTAAGTTTAGGAATAGCCTTTTATAGTAACTGGGGTGCAAAATTTACTAATCCTCCTGCTATAGTAAAACATCCTTACGATAGAGCTGCACTGAACAGTGTTTTCCCTCAATTTGTTGGTGCACCTTATGCCTACAAATTCTATAATAGTGTACATAACTTTTTCCAAACCGGAAACACAAGTACAACTTCAATTAATGTATCGGGTACTTCAGGTAAGTTAAATTATAACATGAATTATGGTTACACCGGTGATGCAGGTTATATTCCAATGAATAGTATGTTCAAAAATACTTTTGGAGTAGGTGGTACTGCCAAACTAACCAATAATTTAACTATAAGTGGTACACTAAACTATGTATCTAACGATGTTAAATCACCTCCTACCAGTAACAGTTATGGTAACAACCCAACAAATGCCTCTATTTTTGGTAACGTTATGTATACCCCAACTGCCGTGGATTTAATGGGTTTGCCTTATGAAAATCCGTTTGACCACTCTTCTGTTTACTATAGGGCTAGTAATGACATCCAAAATCCTCGTTGGACACTATACAATGCATTTACTGATGATAAGGTAAGTAGGGTTTTTGGTCAGATGAGAATTGGTTTAGATTTGGCTAAAGGTATTAACTTGTCATACCATGTGGGTATAGATAATTATACAGAATCCCAAATGTATGCACAAAACAAAGGAGGTATTTTTACCCCAACTGGTATACTTCGCACCTCTACTGCATTAAATACAATCATGGATCACACAGTTTTGTTGAATTTCAACAGAAATTTGAATAGCAATTTTAATTTGAATTTAGATGCGGGATTCAATGCCAGGAAATACAATTTTTCACAAACTGGTATGACTAGCACTCAACAGTTAGTGTATGGTTTAATGAATCATGGTAACTTTATTACGCATGACATTTATAGTGAAGCAGGTGCTCCTTTAAATTATAACACTGAAAAAATATTAATGGGCGCTTTTGCACAAGGTCAATTAGGGTATAAAGATTATGCTTTTTTAAACTTTGGTGGACGGAACGACTGGGCCTCTACTGTTGAAAAAAGCAATCGTAGTTTGTTTTATCCAAACATAGGCGTGTCATTTATACCTACTAGCGTGGTGAACTGGCTGCAAGGAAATAAGCAAATAAATTATTTGAAATTCAGATTAGGTTATTCAACAAGTGCTAATTTCCCGGATCCATATAGTACAAGGCCTTCTTTAAACATTGGTACTCGCTCCTTTATTACCGGAGGTGGCACTGCAATCAATGTGAATTCATTACAATCACAGTTGCCTAATCCCGATTTAAAACCAGAGTTGTTAAAAGAAGCTGAAGCTGGAGTAGAAGGTAGATTTTTAGATAATAGGTTAACCTTAGACCTGTCATTTTACAGAAGAATTGCCAGCAATCAAATATTAAATAGATTCCTAGATCCTTCAACCGGTTATACTTTCCAACAAATTAATGCCGGCACTGTAAGAAATAAAGGTATTGAAATGGCCTTAGGATATGATGTTATTAGAGGTAAAAAATGGAAATGGCATTTAGATGGATTATGGTCATTGAACAGAAGTAACGTTAGCGATTTACCAAGTTACATCACAAGAATTAATACTTCTGGATATTCAAATCAGGGAACTTTCGCAATGAATGGTCAACCCCTAGGTATTATTATGGGAAGCTATATTCAGCGTGATCCTAAAACCGGACAACGTTTAGTAGGCGTTGACGGTAACTATGTAGCAGCTAATGATATAGGTATCATCGGCGATCCAAATCCAAAATATAAACTAACCGGTATTAGTGAATTAAGTTATAAAGCCTTCTCATTTAGAATGCAATGGGATTTCACTGCCGGGGGCGATTTATATTCAGGAACTTCCGGTGCATTATTAGGACGCGGTGTTACAAAAGATACACAGTTTGATAGAGCTGCTCCATACATTTTACCCGGAGTATTAGCTAATGGTCAACCCAATAACATTCAAATTTCAGCTACTCAGGCTTTTTATGGTAATAGTATAACAAATGGTGCACCTGATGAGACAGCGATATATGATGCTACTTGTATCAGATTAAGAGAGGCATCTTTATCTTATCAGTTACCTGCAAAACTGTTAAATAATTTGCCTTTTGGAAGTATTTCAATTTCACTTTCCGGTAGCAATCTTTGGTATTATGCACCTAATTTCCCTAAGTATATTCATTTTGATCCGGATGTTAACGGATTAGGTGTTGGAAATGGAAGAGGAATGGAATTTTTAACTGGTCCATCAGCTCGTAGATACGGTGCCAGCATTAGGGTAACATTCTAATTTTTAAATTAAAAATGTGTAAAATGAATTATAAAAAATTATTTATCGGATTGGGGATTTTTCTGACCCTTGTATCCTGTAACAAACAACTGGATTATAATTTGAATAATCCAAACTATCCCAGCTTAGCTACGGCTGACGTGGATTTGTACCTTAATCAGATAGAACTAAGTTTTAATAACTTTTGGACTACAGCATCAGATTACGGTGCACAATTAAGTAGACAACAAAACTGGGTTGGGCCATTGTATAAAAATGCATACCAACCCGCTAGTTTTGATGGAATGTGGACTACTGCTTATTCCAGTATGCTTGTAAATGCTACTGCAATGTTACCATTGGCAGTTCAGCAACAAAAATTCATACATTCTGGTATAGCCCGCACATTAATGGCATTTACCTATGGAACTTTGGTAGATGACTTTGGTGATGTTCCTTATTCACAAGCAGTTTTAGGAGCTGCCAATACCAATCCAAAAGTTGATGGTGGTGCATCAATCTATGCAGCTGTTCAAACTATGTTAGATAGCGCTATTTTAGATTTCCAAAAAACAGCAATAGCAAAGCCGGCAAACGATTTATTTTATAATGGTGATGCAACTAAATGGATTACGTTTGCCAAAACTTTGAAGCTCAAATTTTATATGCAAGCCCGCCTTGTAGATAATACTGTTGGCCCCAAAATTCAGGCGTTACTCACTGAAAATAATTTAATTAATAGCCCTTCTCAAGATTTCGTATTTCAATATGGTACAAACTTAACAGCACCCGATAGCAGGCATGAGCATTATGGTATTGATTATGTGAATAGTGGCGGTGTAGGGGAGTATTTAAGCAATTATTTTATTTGGGATGTAACTGCTGCTAAATACAATGGTATTGTAAATATTGCCAATAACTCAGCAAGCAATGCTGACCCAAGAGCTAGGTACTATTTCTATCGTCAGGTAACTAACTATAGTTGGGCGAATCAACAATCAGCCCCTTGTTTTGGTAACTCCTTTTACGGCAGTTCTAATTTCCCCGCTTGGTATCCAAGTGTTCCGGATCAAACCCCTTATTGTGTAGTGGGTAAAGGTTACTTAGGTCGTGATCATGGCGACAATAGTGGTTCGCCACCAGATGGAGGTTATAGAACAGCATGGGGTGTATATCCAGCAGGAGGTGAATTTGATTATGATCAGGCTGCATCAGTAACATTAGGAATGGGTGCCGGCGGTGCAGGTATTAATCCAATTTGGTTATCTTCTTATACTGCATTTTTAGAAGCAGAGGCTGCTTTAACATTAGGCATAACTACTCAAGGTTCTGCAAGGTCATTGTTGCAAAGTGGTGTAACTGCTTCAATAAATAAAGTGATAGGTTTCCCAGCAGCAATTGGTTATAATGGTGTACCTAGTGCACAGGTTCCAACAACTTCACAAATTAATAATTATATTAATTTAGTTTTAAGTATTTATGATGCAGCACCAAATACTGATGCTCAACTGAATACGGTTATGAATGAATATTATATTGCTTTGTGGGGTAATGGTGTAGAAGCCTATAATAATTTACGCAGAACGGGTAAACCATCAAACGTACAATTAGCAGTAACTACTCCATCTCCAGGTTTCTTTATGCGTTCGTTCTTTTATCCTTCTGTTTTTGTTAACAGAAACTCAAATGCGCCGGCACAGAAAACTCCTGGCGATGCAGTAAACAAAGTATTTTGGGATAATAACCCCGATAACTTTATTAAATAAATGTTTAAATTCATGAACATGAAGAAGCTATTATATATATTATCCGTTGTCTGTTTAATAACAGTAGTAAACTCCTGTAAAAAATCGGGAGGGGATATAAATCCATTAAGTAGTTATAAAAATTTTGGAATAGGTTCTTATTTAGTATTAGATAGTACTATAAGCCAGAATTTGAACTATGCCTCTTTATCAACTTCATCAGTTGGTTTTATCGTGCATCAATATCCTAATGGTGAAGCCATTACAAGTATTACGGTTTTTGCTGTTGCAGGAACTTCATACGATACTACCAAATGGAAAAAGGTAAAGACTATTAATTACTCAAGCCCACAAACTACTATTACCGTAACCGGAGCTGAATTAGCTACTGCTTTAGGTGGTGCATCTGCAATACAACCTGGTGCTAACTATACTTTTTACAACCGTATCACTACTAAAAGCGGTAAAACATATGATGTAAATAATACCGGAAACAATAGTGGTAGTGGACTAGTAACCGGTTTCTATTACCATAGTGCGTTTTCATTTAGTGCATATGTAGTTTGTCCGTTTGTTGCTCCAATTGCAGGCACTTATAAAGTAATTAGAGATGACTGGGCAGACTGGAATCCGGGTGATTTAGTACAGGTAACCGATGGACCTGGGCCCAATCAAGTAAACTTAAGTCAGGTGTATCCTAATCCAGCTTCTGGTACAGTAGTTGATCCGCTTATTGTTTATGTAGACCCTGCTACCGGTACCGCAACTGTTCCTAAAACCAATTTTGGAAATTATGGTGGTGGTTATAATATGACTGCTGTTGGTACAGGTGCAAAAACTTCTACTGGGAATATAGCCGGATATGTATTTTCCTGTACCGGTTATATTACTTTAACCATGGAATTAAAGGCAGATGGTCCGGGAGGTAATGGTTACGATAAAGGACCTACCAAATTAATACTTCAGAAACAATAAATTTTTATCATTTTTTTTGCTTTTTTCTCTCGTGTTTTAATTTTCTATTCAATTGCGGGCGGTATTCTTATCGCCCGTTTTTTTTGTTGCTATTAAGCCATTCTTACCTAATTTAAACCGTTTTTAAATTTTAATTAAACAAATTAACACTTATTAAATGTTTTTGTTTAGTTTGCCTACCTTGACAAGAAATTTTAGATAACTAAACCAAAATTTATGAGAAAAAAGCTGCTGCTCATTTTGAGTACTATGTTGCTGCTCATGGCACAACTAAAAGCCCAAAACACAGTTACTGTTACGGGTACTATTACTGACCAGCAAGATGGAAAACCGCTTTCCGGAGTAACTATTAAAGCTAAAGGCACCAATGATGTCACTTCTACGAATGCTGAAGGACAATTTAAAATTGTGGTTCCTAAATCTGCAACTATTTTAGAAATTAGTTATGTGGGCTACCGCGATATGGCCATACACATAACCGGCCAACATTTAACCATTAAAATGGCTGAAGCCGATAAAAGCTTAAATGAAATTGTAGTAGTTGGATATGGAACAAAATTAAAAAAAGATGTATTGGGTTCTGTATCTACTGTGACTGCAAAAGAAATGGCAAATACACCAGCCACTAGTTTTGAAAGTGCAATACAGGGAAGAGCTGCCGGTGTGTTAGTTTCTCAACAAAACGGAAAATTAGGCCAGGCAATTAACGTGAAAATTCGTGGAGCTTCTTCTGTTTCAGCAGGTAATGAACCGTTATATGTGGTAGATGGTATTCCTATTACTACAACCGATTTATCAAGTACTACAGCTGCTACTAATGCTTTGGCCGATTTGAATATGAATGATATTGAATCTATTCAAATTTTAAAAGACGCTTCTTCAACAGCAATATACGGTGCTAGTGCTTCCAATGGTGTAGTCTTAATTACTACTAAAAAAGGGAAAATGGGTACTTCACGTATCGATTTTAACTATTATACCGGTAACCAAGAGCCTACAGGGAAACGCCAATTTTTGAATGCTAAACAATATGTAGATTATTTTA
The DNA here is from genome assembly GCF_049968455.1 of Hydrotalea sp. NCBI lineage: Bacteria > Pseudomonadati > Bacteroidota > Chitinophagia > Chitinophagales > Chitinophagaceae > Hydrotalea > Hydrotalea sp. The sequence goes on from NZ_JBMFQT010000014.1 coordinate 43,360, forward strand.
CACAGGCTGCTTTAGGTGCTGCTAACCAAGATTACTTGGCCGGCTACTATTCAACTTTACAAGCGGCTCAACAAGATTATTTAGATTATGTGGATAGCCGATTCACCCGTTATTCTGCTGGAAATAATGATTGGCAAACAGCCAAAGTAAATACTAATTGGCAAGATCAGGCGTTTCAAAATGCTCCTATTTCTGAATACGATTTGAATATTTCAGGTGGTGATGCCAAAACCAAATTTTATGTTTCCGGACAATATTTAGACCAAACAGGTATTTTGGTTCGCAATAGTTATAAGCGTTATTCCGGAAGGGCTAATTTGGAACATAAAGTGAAAGACTGGTTAACTGCAGGTATTAATTTGGCCTTTGCTCGATCATTAAATAGTCGTGTATCTAATGATAATGCTTTTTCTACGCCTTTACAAATAGTAGCATTATCACCCATTACTCCTTTAATTGATCCACGTACCGGTTTAATTAGTGGTGCTTTAGATCCTAATACCGGCGCACCTAACACCAACTTTCCTGTTTACTACAACCCCTTGTTAAGTGTAATTGATGGGTTTTATAACACATTGGTAAATAGAACATTTGGAACATTTTACGCAACTGCTAACTTGGCCAAAGGATTAAATTTTCATACTGATTTTGGTGTTGACCAATTGAATCAATTTGAAGAAAATTATTATGGTCGCCTTACTGCTCGCAATATTGGAGTGCCAAATGGTAGTGGTTTTTATGGTACAACTCAGGTTTTAAATTTAACCACTAATAACTACTTTAACTATCATGCAAACTTTAAGCAAAAACATGATTTAGATGTTATCTTGGGTACGAGCTATACAGATCGTACATATGATTTTAGTAGTGCCGCAGGTGAACAATTCCCTAGTGATGCTTATAAAAAATTATCAAGTGCTGCTTCTAAAACTGATGCTAGTTCATCTTCAACCTCCAGCACACTTATTTCTTATTTTTCACGTGTCAACTACAAATTCAATAATAAATATTTATTGTCTGTTACCGGTCGTTATGATGGGTCATCTCGCTTTGGTGTGAATAATCGTTATGGCTTATTCTTAGGAGCTTCTGCAGGATGGGTATTAACCGAAGAAGACTTTTTAAAAGATGTAAAATGGTTGAGTTTCTTGAAATTGAAAGCGGGTTATGCGGGTAATGGTAATGATCGTATTCCCGATTTTGCTGCTCGTGGGTTGTATTCTGGCAATGCACCTTATGGTGGTCAACCCGGTCAGCACCCTACTCAAATTGCTAACCCCAATTTAAAATGGGAAACTACCTATGGAACGGATATTGGTATTGAAGCCAGTTTGTTTAATAACCGCCTAAGTGTGGAAATAGATTATTATAGCCGCGATACTCGTGATTTATTATTAAATCAGGAAGTGCCCGGTACCAGCGGTTTTGCTACACAATTAAGGAATATTGGTCGCTTAAAAAACACAGGTATTGAATTTACGATTAATACTACGAATATCTCTACTAAAAACTTTAGATGGACTACCTCAATGAATTTTGGTGCTAATAAGAATGTGGTTACCAACTTAGGTGGGCAACTGTTAGGAACCGGTGTAAATAAAGCGATGGAAGGGCAACCTTTAGGCGTTTTTGTAGCTCGTGAATTTGCAGGAGCTGACCCAAATAACGGAGATGCATTATACGTTAAAAATACAGTTAAACAAGATGGTAGTTTAGATAAAACCACTACAAACGATTATAATGAAGCTACAGATGTAGTAATCGGAAGTCCTATTCCTAAGTTTATTTATGGATTTGGAAACACCTTTACTTTCAAAGGATTTGATGTAGATATTTTATTACAAGGAGTGTATGGTAATAAAATTTATAATGGTGGTGGCCAATATATGTCTGCCAGTGGAAGTAATGGTTTCGATAACCAAACAGTTGATCAGCTAGCTGCTTGGAAACAACCCGGTGATAAAACAATGGTGCCTGAAGCAAGATTATTCTATGCCAACGGAACTGATCCTTCCAGCCGTTATATTTCTGATGGATCTTATTTAAGAGTAAAAGCCGTTACAATTGGCTATAATCTTCCTGCACAATTAATCCGGAAAATCAAACTAGAAAGATTAAGAGTATATGTTCGTGCGCAAAACCTATTTACCATTACTAAATACAAAGGTTGGGATCCTGAAGTTACAGCCGATTATTTAGCCAGTAACATCAATCAGGGTATTGATTTTTACTCTGCTCCTCAATTAAAAACTTTGGTATTTGGAGTAAATATTGGTTTGTAAAAAATGATGGTAATTCATTAATAAAATGAAAAAAAAGATTATGAAACAGTTTTTATATAAAAGTTTGCTGCTGTTAGGAGTTGTTTATGGAACAGCTTGTAACAAAATGCTGAATACACAGCCTACCCAAAGTATTGATCAAACAGTAGCGCTAAACACAAGTAGTGATGTGTTGGTTGCTTTAACGGGTGCATATGCCGATATGGGCGTTGAAAATGCTTATGGTGGATTAACCTTTGTAGCTCCCGATTTATTAGGAAATTTTGCTGAATTAAACTGGAGTGGTACTTATCAGGGAATGACGCAAATTTATAATAAAACCATTCCCATTGATAATAACTTCACCACCCAAAACTGGTTAACCAGCTATAAGGCTATTAATGATGTAAATAATGTATTAAGTGCATTGAATGTTGTTACAGCCGATAAAAAAGCTAGTGTTGAAGGACAGGCTAAATTCATTCGTGGTTCATTATATTTTGACTTAGTTCGTTTGTTTGCACGTGCATGGAATGATGGTGACCCAACTGCAAATGACGGTGTACCCTTGGTGTTAACACCAACAGGTGGTATTACCGATGCTAATAAAGTAAGTCGCAACAAAGTGTCTGAGGTATATGCACAGGTAATTAGCGATTTAACCGATGCAGAATCTTTATTACCAGCTACCAATGGTTTTTATGCTAATAAAGCTGCTGCAAGTGCCATGTTAGCAAGGGTATATCTGCAAAAGGGCGATTATCCAAATGCAGCTGCTGCAGCCAATAGAGCAATTACAACGGCTACAGCTAATGGATTTGCTTTAACCAATACCTATGCTGCAGCTTTCCCTGCACCTTATCCACCTGCTGCAGTTGCTAATACCAGCGAAGATTTATTTGCTATGCAAGTAACACCAACTTCAGGGTTCAACACATTTAATGAATATTATTCACCTTATAGCCGTGGTGATATTCAAATTAATCAGGCACATTTAAATTTATATGAGCCCGGCGATGCTCGTTTAGGTTTATTTTATAATTCTGGCGGATCAATCTATACAGCAAAATTTGATAATGTTTATGGTAATGTACACATTATTCGTTTGGCAGAAATGTATTTAACCCGTGCTGAAGCAAACTTTAGAATGGGTACACAAGTGGGTGATTCACCGGTGAATGATATCAATAAGATTAGACAGAGAGTAAACTTATTGCCCTACACTGCAGGTACGCTTACTTTAGCAGCTATTCTGAAAGAAAGAAAATTGGAATTGGCTTTTGAAGGATTTACTTTACACGATGTTAAACGTACACAAGGCACAGTGGGTAATTTAAATTACAATTCATCTAAATTGGTATTCCCAATACCTAAACGGGAAATTATTGTAAACCCTAATTTAACTCAAAATGCCGGTTATTAATAGAGTAATATTAATGTAGTTTAAATAATAAATGCCGCTTAATTTTAAGCGGCATTTTGTTTTATAGGGTAACGCCAAAAAGTTAATCACGATCCCATCTTCCGTGGCCTCTTCCATGTTCCCTGCCACGACCAGGGCCATCATAATATCTTCTGTCTCTGTCATAATAACGATCTCGTGCATATACATTATAGTATCCATAACGAGGGCGTGCAGGTACTACAACAACAGGTCGGGGTGCACATACAGGATAATCATCATCATATACGACAACCGGATGTGGGGCTGGATAATATACAGGTGCACCTATACCAAGATTTACATTTACTCTTACTTGTGCTTGTGCATGTTCAACAAATCCCAACGCGGCAATTATTCCGAGTGTCATCATCAGCTTTTTCATAACTAAAGGTTTTAATGGTTAACAATTGCGAAGTTTAGTAAGGTGATTGGTAACTTATCTAAACGCTTCTATTCATTATAAAACCAATTATGTGCCAGTTTTTTAAAGCTGCTAGCATACAATATAAAATCTACCACAACTTTAAAAGTAAATTATTTCGTAAAAGCCAATGTTTTCAAGGAATTTAGCTTTTAAAATAAAAAATATTAAATGTGTTTATTAAAAAAAACAGCCACCTATTAACAAATATTTTGTAAAATTGATTGAGTTGGTTCATTCGGTTTGGCATAATGGTATCGTTGAATAAGATGGCCATTATAATAGGCATCAGCACCTAAACAAGCCATTGAGCCGGCTTTTTCAATAGCAATAAATCCGTCTGCTTCCGGTGTTATTGTTTTTAGAATAATATCTGTTATGTTTCCAATCACCAAAAATGTTTGATTATGCTTTATAGGCACTATTTCAATTAACTGCAGTGCATATTGAATATTGCTTTCTTTTACAAATGGAGCTTTTATTCCATCAATAAATTCCATTGTTAATCCTGTAGCTGTAAACTCATTAACATTAGCAGCATATTTGGCACTTGTTTGATGTGCTTTGTCAGAAAAATTAGTGGTTACATGATTGATGGTATAAACACCGGTAGCTTCTATATTAGCTAAGGTATGAGGGGCTGCTGTAATGGGGCGGTTAATATAACCTACCAAAGCAGGATTGGAACCTAAATGAACTACACTGCTAAATATAGCTACATTAGGTACACCTTCTGCATTAACAGTACCGATTAAATTGGCGGGTTTAAAACCTGTAATGCATTGCAGTATATTGGCACGATAAAATCTTTCCCAGCTTTGAATGGTTGTTTGTGTATAATGTATCATTCCATTTTAACAACCATTTTTGCAAATGGTTTTATTAATTCATAGTGGGAGCTGCAACTTCATAAACATGCATAGGTTTAAAACTCATTCTATCGCCTTCCTCTTTTACTAATTGATATTGAATGAATCTTTTTTTCCCGGTATAAGTGGCAGTTGAATCGTTAGAGGAGTATAATGGATAACTACGCATTAATAAACCTTGCATAATTTGAAAATGATCATTTCCCTTATATCCAACTCTTAATTTGGGATCATTTAAAATATCGGGGAAACCGGCAACGGATATGGATTTGTTTTCACTCGATATTAGAGTAATTACATTTCCGTATTGTTCATTGGGCCCGTTGTAAACATTAATCATCAGATCGGGATAACCATCATTATTAAAATCGTCAATCGCAATTTGTTTGATAACGCCTTTCACAAAAAACTCAGGATCGCGGGCTCCGCTAAAACCAATTAATTTAATACTGGCCAAATTGTTATTAGCATCTTTGTTATTACAACGCACCCGGTAACCCACTTTGCCATAAAGCACTGTTGAATCGAACTTAACACCTTGTGCCATTGCAAATAATGGCAGCATCATTATTGCTATTAGCAATTCCTTTTTATGCATGGTTGTTTTTTTATGCAATTGAGTTAATAAAAAACTTCATCTTCACATTGGGTAAAGATGAAATTTTTTAGTTGTTTTTATCATTAAAATTTGTTCAAATTACATATTGCGTCTGTATTGACCTCCTGCTTCATAAAGAGCATTGGTAATTTGTCCTAAACTGCAGTAAGGTGCTACTTCCATAATGGCTTCAAAAATATTTCCGTTTTGTTTAGCTACTTGTTTTAACCAAGCTAGTTTTTCTTTTGTTAAAACTGCATTCCTTTGTTGAAATGCTTTTAAGTTTTGAATTTGTTGTTCTTTTTCTTCAGTAGTTGAACGTATTACTTCGCCGGGTATTACTGTTGGGCTGCCATTTTTATTTAAGAACGTATTAACACCAACAATGGGTAGTTCTCCGGTATGTTTTAAGGTTTCATAATGTAAACTCTCTTCCTGAATTTTATTACGTTGGTACATACGTTCCATAGCACCTAATACACCTCCACGTTCATTAATACGGTCAAATTCAGCTAAAACAGCTTCTTCTACTATATCTGTTAATGTTTCTATAGCAAAGCTGCCTTGCATAAAGTTTTCAATTTGTGCAGTGCCCAATTCTCTATTTATGATTAACTGAATAGCCATAGCTCTGCGTACACTTTCTTCGGTAGGTGTAGTAATGGCTTCATCATATGCATTGGTGTGTAAGGAATTACAATTGTCGTAAATGGCATATAATGCTTGCAAAGTGGTTCTTATATCATTAAAATCAATTTCCTGGGCATGCAAACTTCTGCCGGATGTTTGTATGTGGTATTTTAATTTTTGTGAACGTTCATTTCCATTGTATTTATATTTCATGGCTTTGGCCCAAATGCGTCGCGCTACTCTTCCAATTACACTGTATTCAGGGTCCATTCCATTGCTAAAGAAGAAAGAAAGATTAGGTGCAAAATCATCAATATGCATGCCTCTGCTTAAATAGTATTCAACATACGTAAACCCATTGGCTAAAGTAAAAGCTAATTGTGTAATGGGGTTGGCACCCGCTTCGGCAATATGATATCCACTAATGCTAACGCTATAAAAATTGCGCACCTTGTGGTCAATAAAATATTGTTGTACATCGCCCATTAATTTTAAAGCAAACTCCGTTGAAAAAATACAAGTGTTTTGCGCCTGATCTTCTTTCAAAATATCGGCTTGTACAGTTCCACGGACTTGCGATAATGCATTGGCCTTAATAGATTGATAAACGTCTGCCGGCAACACTTCACTTCCATCTAAACCCAACAACTTCAGTCCAAGACCATTATGTCCTTCCGGTAATCTTTCCGGTGCTAATGGATTATAATAAATGGGCTTATGTAATGTTTTATATTTTTTGTTAGCACATGCTTCTACTTCAGGCCATAAATTATGCTGATCAATATATTTTTCGCACTGTTGATCAATGGCTGCGTGTAGAAAAAATGCCAAAATAATAGGTGCAGGTCCGTTAATGGTCATGCTGACCGATGTTTTAGGGTCACATAAATCAAAGCCGCTATATAATTTTTTGGCATCATCAACGGTGGCAATGCTAACACCGCTATTTCCAATTTTGCCATAAATATCTGGACGTTTTGCCGGGTCTTCGCCATACAATGTAACACTATCAAATGCAGTAGAAAGCCTTATGGCAGGTTGCCCAAATGAAACATAATGAAAACGTTTATTGGTGCGTTCAGGGCCGCCTTCTCCTGCAAACATGCGGGTAGGGTCTTCACCGGTACGTTTCAATTCAAATACACCAGCGGTGTAAGGAAATTTACCCGGTACATTTTCTTGCAATTGCCATTGTAAAATATCACCCCAATCTTTATACTTTGGTAAAACAATTTTATGAATTTGTGTACCGCTTAAGGATGTAACGGTTATGGATTGTTGTAATACTTTTCCCCTCACTTCATAATTTAAAAAGGGTGCATTGTATTGTTTAACAAGTTTGGGCCAATTTTCAATCAATTCATAACACTGAGTTTCCAGTTGTTGTTTCGCTTGATTGTATGCTGTTTGAATTGCTTCATTTTCTTGAAGATTTTTAATGCTAAGTACACCATTTAATTGGTAAAGTTTTGAAGCAATTTGGCTTTGCTGTTCAACCCACGCATTGTATTCTTTAATGCGCTCTGTTATTTCAGAAAGGTAGCGAACTTTTTTTGCGGGAATTATTGAGGGTTTTTGACTATGAATCGTTAATTCTTCATTGCTTAATGGTGCATTTGGCCATTGCAATTGTAGTTTTTCATTTGTTTTACTCATTAATAAATGAAAAAGTGTATTCATGCCCGGATCGTTGAACTGAGCAGCAATGGTACCTATTATTGGTAATTCAGTGGCTTTTGCTTCAAATAATTGATGATTGCGTTTGTATTGCTTTTGTACATCTGCCAAAGCATCTAAGGCGCCTGCTTTATCAAACTTGTTAATGGCAATTAAATCAGCATAGTCAAGCATGTTAATTTTTTCTAATTGGGTAGCTGCGCCATATTCCGGAGTCATTACATAAAGGCTAACATTGCTGCAATGTAAAATGGATGCATCACTTTGGCCAACGCCTGCACTTTCAATAATAATACAATCAAAACCTGCTGCTTTGCAAATGGCAATGGCATCTTCTGCATGTGCACTAATAGCGGTATTATCTTCACGGGTAGCTAAGCTGCGCATATAAGTGCGTGGCCCGGCAATGGCGTTCATTCTAATTCTATCGCCCAATAAGGCACCGCCGGTTTTTTTCTTTGAAGGGTCAATACTAATAACAGCTATGGTTTTATCGGGATATTGATGTAAGAATCTACGCACCAATTCATCCGTTACAGAGCTTTTTCCTGCACCACCGGTACCCGTAATGCCAATTACCGGAATTTTATCTTTAGGTGCATGGGTTTGGTTCAGATAATCTAGTATTGACTGGTAAGAAGTTTTATTTTCTGCCAGCGTAATAGCTCTGGCTATGGCAACAATATCTTTTTGTTCCTGTAGCGCAAACGATTTTTTTTCTTTATTCAACTCAAGCGAAGGAAAAATAACGGTACTGCATTTTTGTAGCACATCTTCAATCATTCCTTCTAAACCCATATGGCGTCCATCATCGGGTGAATAAATACGGCTAATGCCATATTGATGTAAAATTTCAATTTCTTCGGGTAAAATGGTTCCTCCGCCACCACCAAAAATTTTAATATGCCCGCAACCATTTTCATCCAAAAGATCTTTCATGTATTTAAAAAACTCAACATGTCCGCCTTGGTACGAGGTAATGGCAATACCATGTACATCTTCTTCAATGGCTGCCTCTACAATTTCATGTACACTTCTATTATGACCTAAGTGAATGACTTCAGCACCCTTGCTTTGTAATATTCTGCGCATAATATTAATAGCTGCATCATGTCCATCAAACAAACTGGCAGCAGTTATTAATCGTATCTTCAAATCGTTATTTGGTTTCATAATCACTAATTACTGGTAGCCTGCAAAATTAATGTATTGATATTAACAGTTGTTAGTTTTTGTTGATACAGAAATTTTATTTTTACATTGTGCAGTAAAAAAACAGGTATGCGGTTCAATAGCTCAATTATTTCTAAGCAACCTTTTGAGGTTATACAATTAAAAGATGAACAAACAGGCACAGCAGTTGAAATTTATGCCATGGGTGCATTGTTAAATAGCTTTAAGGTGCCGGTAAAAGACGGATATCAAAATGTTATAGATGGTTTTGCCAATGCTGAAGCAGCTTTACAAGAAATTACTTATGGATTTAAAAGCGCTAAACTATCGCCTTTTGTTTGTCGTATGGCCAATGGCCAATTTACAATTAATGCACATACATATACGGTAGGTAAATTTTATTTGGGCAATCATGCAATTCATGGGTTGGTTTATGATGCCATTTTTGAAGTAGTAAACTTACATGCAAATGATTATGGATGTACGGTCGGGTTGCACTATCAGTATAAGGGCGATGATAAGGGATACCCTTTTCCGTTTGAATTATTAATTAATTGGAAGTTGCAAGCCAATCAAACTGTATCTGTTACCACTTCAGTAAAACACCATGGCAACAGCCCCATTCCATACAGCGATGGATGGCATCCTTATTTCGCTTTAGGAACGGCTATTGACGAATGCACCTTACAATTTAGCAGCAATAAAAAGGTTGAATTTGATGAGCGTTTATTGCCTACCGGCGTTTTGATAGATGATAATCGTTTCGAACAGGGCATGTTGTTAAAAGACGTGAATCTCGATAATTGTTTTGTTTTAAATAGTCAACAGCCTGCAAAATGTGTTTTAAAAAATCAATTATTGGAATTGCGCATAACTCCCGATAAAGCATATCCTTATTTGCAAGTTTATATTCCACCTCATCGTAAAAGCATGGCTATTGAAAATTTAAGTAGTGCTCCCGATGCATTTAATAACGATATGGGATTGCTGTTATTACAGCCGGATCAGTATTATATATTCAGTACAACTTATTCCGTAAAAGCTTTGTAAAATGGCTGAAAATGCAAACACTATATTGCAATTGTTTCATCAACAATTTGCTGTAGAACCACAGTTATTTTTTTCGCCTGGACGAATGAATTTAATTGGCGAGCATATTGATTATAATGATGGATTTGTTTTGCCTGCTGCCATAGATAAAGGCATTTGGATTGCTATTGCTCCTAATCAAACAAATTTAATTCATTGCATTGCGGCAGATATCAACGATTCACTTATAGTCGATGTTAATAATATTACAAAACAGCAGGGCTGGAAAAATTATATATTAGGCGTTTTGCATGTGTTGCAGCAGGAAAACAAAAATATTCAAGGTTTTAATTGTGTATTTGGAGGGAATTTATCCCATGGTGCCGGTCTTTCCTCCTCTGCAGCTATTGAGGCGGGATTTTTATTTTCGCTTAACCATATTTTTTCTTTGCAATTAAACTTGCTGCAAATAGCTTTATTAGCACAGCAAGCGGAACATAGTTATCCCGGTGTGCAATGTGGTATTATGGATATGTATGCTAACTTGTTTGGAAAAAATGAACATGCCATATTGTTAGATTGTGTTAGCCTACAACACAAATGGGTACCATTGTTATTGTCACAGCATGAAATTGTATTAATCAATTCAGCAGTGCATCATAGTTTAGCATCGGGTGAATACAACAAGCGAAGAGCCGAATGTAAGGATGGGTTAAGTTTATTATCTGCCATTCCGGGTTATGGTAATAGTTTCCGAAATATTACGCCGCAAATGGTGAAGCAACAGCAAGCATTACTTCCCAAAATTATTTATAAACGATGTTTATATGTAGTAGAAGAAATGGAACGGGTGCAATTGGCGGCAGATTATTTGCAACAGAATAATATAGCGGCATTCGGATCTTTGTTGTATGAAACCCACCATGGCTTGCAGCAATTGTATGAAGTAAGTTGCCCTGAAATTGATTATTTGGTAGAACAGGCTAAACAACACAAAGCCGTTATTGGGGCAAGACTAATGGGGGGTGGGTTTGGTGGTACTGTTATTTGCATTATTGAAAAGCAGGCAGCACAAAATATTGTGCAAGAAATTGTCAATAATTATCGGCAAAAATTTAATATTCAGGCCGAGGCCTATTTTGTGCAACCCGCTTTCGGAACACATGTAGTGACTATAAATGCTGAATAGCAATCATGCTAATTTCTACATGCACATTTCTGGGTAATGTTTTTACGGCTACAGTTTCACGTGCCGGATAATCGCCGGAAAAATAGCTGCCATATATTTCATTCACTTTGGCAAATAAATCCATATCACTTAAAAATATGGTTGTTTTTATCACATGCTCAAATGAAATTCTGCAAGTATCTAAAATTGCTTTTATATTTTGCATTACCTGATGCGTTTCAACTTCAATATCGTGTGTCATTAATTCACCTGTTGTAGGGTGCAATGCAATTTGCCCGCTTAAATAAATGGTGTCACCGGCTTTTACCGCTTGGTTATACGGGCCAATTGGAGCTGGTGCATTTTCAGTTTTAATAATTTGCTTCGTCATAAAAAACTAGTTTTACTATGGCAAGTAAATGCTTTTTGGGTTACAAACCAACCTATTTTTGTGCTTTAAATTGGGTATTATGACCATTTTGGTGAATGCTAACGAACAACAAATGCAGGTTTTTTTACAAAAACCTATTTCTGAAACAATGCAAGTACTACAATATAACGGATCAGGTATTTTAAATGCTGATGCTTATTTCGATTTTTTGTTTGAAGAAGAAGGGCCTGTTTTTTCAACTGTAACAAATGCACCTGTTTTTGTAAATGCAGTTATTACCCCCACGCAAAAAATGCCCAAAAACTTTATCCGATTTAACGGGTGGCCTTATTTTTTAGAACGAAATGTATGGGAATTAACCAATATTCATTCCGATATACAAAAGACTGCGGAATTGATTTTGCAGCAAATGTCTATTAAACCTATATGGTGTGCCGATATTCCGGGTTTTATTGCTGCACGTAGTATTGCCGCTATTATTAATGAAGCTTATTTTGCTTTAGGCGAATCGGTAAGTACAGTTGAAGATATAAATACGGCCATGCGTTTAGGTACAAATTATCCTTTAGGCCCATTTGAATGGGTGAATATTATTGGCCAAAAACGCATTGTACAATTAATGTATGCTATGCAACAACAAAATCAACAATATCAAATTGCTCCTTTGTTATTAACTTCATCTGCTAATAAATAAATCACATATCTATTGGCACTTATATTAAATATTGATACCGCTACAGAATTGGCTTCGGTGTGTTTATGTTATAACACTGAAATATTATCTATTCACTTTAGCAGTGAACAAAAAAATCATGCTGCTTTTATCCAACCTGCTATTCAACAAATCATGCAGGAATTAAACCAAAATCTTGAAAATATTGATGCAATTGCCGTTACCGGCGGCCCCGGCAGTTACACCGGTCTACGTGTTGGATTAGCTACTGCTAAAGGCATTGCCTATGCATTAAATAAACCTTTAATTATTGAAAATACTTTAAAAGTAATGGCTCAGGCAGCATTACAAGAATGTGCTGAGTTAGCACAATTACATACCATTAAGCCATGGTTAATAGCACCAATGATTGAGGCCCGAAGAATGGAAGTATTTACAGCCGTATTTACCCCTGTTTTACATACCATAATGGAACCTACTGCTGAAGTTTTAACTGAAAACAGTTTTAATAACCTGTTAAAAGACAATTATATATTATTTTTTGGAAGTGGTAGTTTAAAGTGGAAAGAAATGGTACAAAATTCATCGGCCTTCTTTTCAGAAATCAACTATAATGCTGGCCATTTGGGCATTTTGGCTTATCAGTCCTTTCAAAACAATCGGTTCGAAAATATTGCTTACAGCACACCTTTTTATTTGAAAGAATTTTATAATCCAAAAAAAATTATCAAATAACCCTTTTTTGGTATACACTGTATTTAAAAAGTATTTAACTTTAGCCTCATATTGTAATTTTTTAATCCCCAATCACTAAACATGAGTAGTTCACAAAACACACTAACCTTAAGCAATGGCAGGCCCAGTGTTAAGGTTGATCTGATTCAGTCAAAGAAGGCGGCTCTTATTTTAAGAGCGTTGAACCACAAGCTTCGTCAGCAAATGTTAAAGTTGTTAGATGAAAACAAAAAAATGACTGTTACTGAGTTGTACGTAAAGTTGCGTTTAGAGCAATCCGTTGCTTCACAGCACTTGGCTATTTTGCGCCGTGCTGAACTGGTGAATACCCAGCGCAATGGTAAATTTATTTTCTACACACCCAACTATGCACGTATTAATGAAGTAATGAAATTTGTTACTGAATTAGTTGGTTAAACACCATTTTTTGTAAACCCTATCAATCCACTGCTTCCACAAGCAGTGGATTTTTTTTGTTTATTAAAACTAGCTGTGTAAATAGGTTAGTTAACACTACTTAATGATCCATACCCATTAACTTTGTATTTCTAATTGTGAAAAGATATTATGACTGACATTCAAGGACAACCACTTGCATTCACTGTTGCCGATGTTTTACAGCGTTGTGCACAACAAGACGATATAATTTTATTTGACATTCGTTCTGTGGAAAGTTTTGAATCAGGATTCATCACTGGTAGTATTGCTATTTGTATGGAAGATAATATAGCTGAATGTTTACAAGAATTACAACTACAAGCGCGGCCAGTTATTTTAATTGCTAATGATAATGAAGCAACCTATATATCGCAATTACAACAGAATGGATATCAAGTAATCGGCTATTTAAAAAACGGTTTTGCTAACTGGCAAATGCTTAATGCACCCATTGATGTATTAATAGCCGTTGAGCCCGATGAGTTGGCAATGGATATTAAATTTGATGAGAAGTTAGTACTGATTGATGTTCGTACAGAGGAAGCGTATGATACCATCCATTTAAATGAATCAGCCAATATTCCTTTTTCCAACTTAAACGATCCCGGCAGTATGGCTAATTTCGAAGAATTCCAAAATATTTATATTTATGGAAGCAATGCTTATCGAGGTATTACTGCTTGTACGCTCATTAAAAAACAAGGCATTCATAATCTGCGCCATTTGAAAGGTGGATGGCCCGCTATTGAAAGCATGCCTGCATTATTCAATATTACCAAAGCTGCGTCTAATAAAAAATCATCGGACAATAACAACTGATTATTTGAATAGATGACCATGTTTTTCAGGGTCAAAAGTCCATTTCCAGCGACGATGGCTCCATAAATAATTAGCAGGTCTGGCCTTAACTTCTGCTTCAATAAAAGCAATCATAGCTTTGGTAATGGAGGCCTCAGGTAATGATTTCGGTTCAGTGGTATATAAATAGAATTTGGAATCATAATACCCTCTTTTTACTCTGTAAAAACTGCAAAAAACAACGGCAGTGTTATTATGCCTGGCACTTAATTCCGGACCTTTTACAAAAGGAGCCGGTTTGCCAAAAAATGAAAACCAATAAGAATTGTCCGGTTTACCCGGATTTTGATCACCTACCAAAATAAGGGCATAAGGTGGAACGGCTTGTTGAGTAAACTCTTTTTTAAAGTTGGAAGATGAAATGAGTTTTGTTCCAAATCGGCTACGTATATGAAGAAAAAGTCGATTGAATGCTTTGTTTTCTATAGGTTTATATACTACTAGAAAGCGATGCATTAGTTTTCGGGCATAAGCCACATTGGCAAATTCCCAATTAAAAAAATGTCCTAATAGCAGTTGTACATTTTTCCCTTCTGCATAAAGTTGATTCAATATCTCAGTATCGGTTTTTACCCTTTTTTCCAATTCTTTTCCTGATATGGATACTAACTTGATAACCTCAACAAATGTATCCGCAAATTGATGGTAAAACTCTTTTGCAATTTTCTTTCGCTCTGCTTCTGTTTTCTCCGGAAATGCAATGGCCAAATTATTATATACTACCTGCTTTCGATAACCTACCACATAATAAATAATTGCATAAGCCAAATCGCTTATCCAATAAAGCACACGCCAGGGTAACAGCGAAATCAAATAAAATAATGCATAAACAATATAATACATATTTTTTTTAAGGTTGATAATTTAAATAATGCCTATTGCTTGGTGGTTAAAGAATAATGTTTTGTAGCAGTTCACTTTTTTGTAAATGGTCGGTGTTATAATGTAGTCCCCTGCTTTCTTTTCGGAACATAGCACTTTTAACAATTAAATAGCCAACGGTTATTACATTTCTTAATTCACAAAGTTGCGGCGATAAGGTAACTGTTTTATACAATTGCTCTGTTTCTTCAAACAATAAATCCAGCCTTTTCATGGCACGTTGCAAACGTACATCTGTCCTAACAATACCTACATAATCACTCATTAGTTGTTCTAATTCTTTCCGACTTTGTGTAATTAATATCATTTCTTTAGGATGCGTTGTGCCTATGGCATTCCAACTAGGAATTTTTGTATTAAAGTCTATTTGTTCAATTAATTCTAGACTAGCCAAATAACTTCTGTGCGCAAATACCATTGCTTCCAGTAAACTATTACTTGCCAAACGATTGGCCCCATGCAAGCCGGTACTGGCACATTCTCCACAGGCAAATAAATGTTGAATGGAGGTTTTCCCCCATTCATCTGTTTTAATACCACCGCAACTATAATGTGCTGCCGGTGCAACGGGTATCCATTGCCGTGCAACATCTATACCTATGCTCAAGCATTTTTCATAAATATTGGGAAAATGTTGTTTAAACTTTTCTATATTCATGTGTGTGCAATCTAAATATACATGCTCTGTTCCATCTTTTTTCATTTCACTGTCTATAGCCCTTGCTACTATATCGCGTGGTGCCAAATCTTTTCTTTCATCATAATGTTCCATAAAGGCTTCGCCCTTTTTGTTGCGTAAAATACCCCCATCGCCTCGCACGGCTTCCGTAATTAAAAAAGAAGGGGAAACCCCGGGTTGATATAATGCTGTTGGATGAAATTGAATGAACTCCATATTCTCAATTCTTCCCTTTGCCCTATAAACCATTGCAACACCATCACCGGTTGCTATGGTGGGGTTGGTGGTAGTTCTGTAAACCTGGCCACAACCACCGCTGGCTAAAACAGTTATTTTGGCTAAAATTTTTTCAATCTCATTGGTTTGAGTATTTAACACATAAACACCATAACACTGTATATCGTGCGTTGATTTAGTTACCAAATAACCTAAATGGTGTTGTGTAATTAAATCAACCACAAACCAATGATGTTTTATTTCAATGTTTTTAGTAGCTTTTACCTGCGCTAATAAAGCTCTTTCTAATTCCTGCCCTGTAACATCTTTATGGTGTAGAATGCGGTAAGCACTATGTCCCCCTTCTCGTCCTAAAGCATATTGGCCGCTGGCATCTTTATCAAATATGGCACCATAATCTATTAATTCCTGAATGCGCTCGGGGCCTTCTTTTACTACTATTTCAACAATATTAGGATTGCATAATCCATCACCGGCTACTAAGGTATCTTCAATGTGTTTCTCAAAACTATCGGTTGTTTCATCCCATACACCTGCTACGCCACCTTGTGCGTATTTTGTATTGGTTTCTTCTGCATGGGTTTTGGTAATAACGGTAACGGTTTTGTCGGGAAAATGTTTGGCGGTTTTTAATGCATAACTTAAGCCTGCAATACCGGAGCCTATCACTAAAAAATCGGTTCTTAACTCACTCATAACAAGAAAAATATATTAACTATTTATACGGTTGGTTCTATCCAAGCTTCATTTTCTTTCAATAAATTAATCAGCTCATCCAAAGCAATACTGCTATCAATATTTCGTTTTACAATCTCTTTGCCTTTGTATAAAGTAATTTTTCCCGGGCCACTGCCTACATAGCCAAAATCGGCATCGGCCATTTCGCCGGGGCCATTGACAATACAACCCATGATGGCAATTTTTACACCTTTTAAATGGTGGGTTTTTGCGCGAATTTTTGCAGTGGTTTCCTGCAAGTCGAATAATGTGCGGCCGCAACTGGGACAGGATATATATTCAGTTTTTGAAATACGGCAGCGGGTGGCTTGCAAAATGCCAAATGCAGTGTTATTCATAAACGCTTCAACAGAAGTATTGCTTACATAGTTTCGGCCACTGGCATTGGTATTATTTTGATGAAGAGATTGATAACTGCTTTCTTGCATGGAAAGCATCAATCCGTCTCCCATGCCATCTAACAGCAATCCACCGGCAGTAGTGGCAAAGTGTACTAAGTGTTCATCAACGGTATTCCATTGACTGTTTATATGTAATACTACCGGATTTTGCATGCCTTTATTCATCATTTCCATCACCATTCGTCTAATGGCTTGCATGTTTCTGTTATTGCCGGTATGTAAACAAAATACAACTGATGGGTGCTTTTGTAATTCGGCTAAATAGGTAAAATCATTCAAGCCTGTTTCATCGCTAAAACAGTCAACGGAAACAAAGTTTAGCTGTTCATCGGTTTGCTTTGCTTTTAAAAAGCCTGCTGCGGTATATAATGGATGGTATTGACTTTTATTCTGCGATAATTCCCATGCTGAAGGATGACAAATAACTTGTAAAGTACCGGGTAATTCAAAATTTAATAATTGATAGCCGGTATAAATATAGTCGGCAGCAGCATCACCTATACTCCATTTATCTGTATCAGCATTATAGGTATAACCAATGCTACGCAAATGATGTGGCGTTATGTTATTTATTTTACTAAAATCCGCAATAACTACAGGAACATGATGCCCGCCAATATTTTGAATACTATTGCTATTCCTGCGTTTATACTCAAATGGATTATAGGGTATAGTTGTTATGGCCGGAATGGTTCTTTTATTCAAATCAGATTGGGTATATCGCTTAACCAAATCTTTACAAACCGGAATTTCAAATTCAGGATCTTCCGTAAGAGAAACCCTTATGGTGTCACCAATACCATCTTCCAATAAAGTGCCTATACCTGCTGCACTTTTAATGCGTCCATCTTCTCCATCGCCTGCCTCTGTTACCCCTAAATGCAGCGGATAACATTCATTGAACTCAGTTAGCATTTGTTGAATCAGTAACCGATAGGCTTGTACCATTACCTGTGGGTTGCTCGATTTCATGCTTAATACAATGTTATGGTAGTTTAAACTACGGGCAATACGCAAAAACTCCATTGCACTTTCTACCATGCCATTGGGTGTATCACCATAGCGACTCATAATTCTATCGCTCAGTGAACCATGGTTGGTGCCAATACGCATAGCTGTGCCATATTCCTTACAAATATTAACTAAGGGTGTAAATTTTTCCCGAATGCGTTCAATTTCTTCGGCATACTCAGCATCGGTATATTCCAGTTGTTCAAACTTCTTTTTATCTACATAATTGCCCGGGTTAATGCGTACTTTTTCAACAATTCGAGCTGCAATTTCAGCAGCATTAGGTGTAAAATGTATGTCGGCTACTAAAGGCGTTGTATACCCTCTTTTACGTAATTCGTTTTTGATGTTCAATAAGTTTTCTGCCTCATTTTTTGAAGGGGCAGTAATTCGCACCAATTCAGCACCGGCTTCAATGCATCTGATGGCTTCCTCAACCGTAGCCAGAGTATCCATGGTATTGGTGGTTGTCATGGTTTGAATGCGAATAGGGTGTCCGTTACCCAATAATAAATCGCCAATTTTTACCTCACGTGTTTTTAAGCGGCTATATTGGGTTAAACTGTTACAATAAAGTTGCATGGTATAGTTTTTATACAATGATTTACTTAAACAAATGAGTGCATGAAAAGTTGCTACCAGTCTTTTTCCGTATTCACCGGCTTAAGTTTTTGTTTTTCATATTGCTGTAGCTCTTTCTCTTGCTGCCGTAATTGGTTTAGCAAATTATCGGCTTGTTGTTTGTTCAATGGGTTTTTAGGTTGTGGTTTATTTTGCTGATTATTTTGCTGTTGTTTTTTTTGTTCATTCAATGCTTTCTGCAAATTATTGCGTGCAGAATCACTGTAAGGATTCAGCAATAAACTTTGTTTCCAGGCATTAATGGCATTTGCTAATTGTTGTTGCTTAATGGCTGCAACACCTGAATTGTAATAAGCTTTGGCTTTTAAATCATTGTCATTCGTAACGGCTGCTGCCTGTTCAAATTGTTTAGCTGCCGCCTCATAATTTTTTTGTTGTTGTAGTGCGTTGGCTTTATTAAACAATGCAATACTATTATTGGGGTTCAGCTCCAGCACCTTGTCGTACCATTGTTCAGCTTCATTATAACGGCCCGATTGGTAAAACTGATTGGCTTTATACAATAAGGCCTGTTCCTGATTATTTTGTGCTCTGGAACCAATGGCCGGCACAACAAAAACTAATATGGCTATCCATTGCTTCATGTTGATAATACTTGCTTCGGTTGCATAAGCTTGTTTTTTGCCTGTTGTTGGTTAGGCTTTACTTTGCGTTTACTGCGTTTTTTCTCTGAAATAAAAACTTCTAACAAAAGTAAAACAAGTGCCACTGCCAGAAAAGCTGCATAATACAAGGTGTATTGAACATAACCGCCATTATTGTTTAATGGTTTGGTTTGCATGCTGTTTAATTGAGCTGCTATTTCATTAGCCACTTGCGTAGTGTTATCTAAAAAATAATATTGTCCATCCGTAGTTTGTGCTAACGACTGCAATAGGGGTGCATCCAATCGGGAAATAACGGTTTTGCCATTCGCATCTTTTTTGTATAGGCCGCTTTCTAAAATAGGAGCCCCTTGTGCGGTGCCAACGCCAACAGTATATAAAACCGTGCCATGGTCGGCTAAGGTGGTAGCAGCTGTGGCAGCCCCGGCATCTAAATCTTCTCCATCTGTTACCAACACAACAGCTTTGTATTTTTTCTCTTTATCATCCAATGAAGCGTCAGCCAATCTTAATGCAGCGCCAATATTGGTACCCTGAACAGGAGCTAAATCGGGTGAGGCATTATCAATAAACAATTTTGTGGCTACCGCATCGGGTGTTAACGGCATTTGTAAATAAGCTTCTCCGGCAAACACCACCAATCCTATGCGGTTATGTTCTATGTTGGGCACCAATTGATTTAAAAAGGTTTTGGCCTTTTCTAAACGATTGGGGGGCACATCCTGACTCAACATGCTTTTACTTACATCCAATACCAGCATTACATCAATACCATTGCCCTTGCTCCCTTTTTCGGATTTCGGACTTCTTAAGTTAGCCCAGGAAATAACGATTAATGCAATGGCAATTAATAATAAAGTAACTTTTAGTCCATAACGTTGCGGCAGATAGTTATTGGTTAGTTGCTGCACCAACTGAGCATTACCCAGCATTTTTCGGGTACGCTTTTTAAAATGTATGGCAGCAAAATAGGCCAACAGCAGGGGTAAAAGCACCCCTAATGCCCATAAATAATGTGGTTGGCCAAAATGTATCATGTGCTGCAAGCTACAGGTTACTGTTAAAAAGGAAAAACTAAATTGTTGTTTACCCTATTTCTTTCCTTTAAAAAAGCCCAAATGCGAAAGCAAATCGCGGGATAATTGCAGGTTAGTGGTAGCTAAAGCCACATTACCCGATGCTTCCGTATTCAGTACAAAAAAATAAGGGTGCTTATTTTCTTCTATCCATCCCAATACCCAGCCTACTTGTTGTTGGTTAGGCAAAACGCCTTCACCGGTAATATATGCCAATTGATAATTGGCATTGTTTTCCTTCATCAATAATCTTTTTATCAAAACTTGCCAGGTTTTATCAAATGGCAACTGACCAAAATACAAGCGTTTAATCAAACCCAACTGTTCGTCGGCGGTAATGGTAAGGGTATTATTCATCCAAAAACTATCAACACTATTGCCTATTTGATGATTGCCATATTTCAAACTATCTAACCAAAATTGCATTTTTTCCTTACCGGTTCTGCGTGCAACTTCCTGAAAATAGGCAGTAATATTGTGCGCCATGGCCGTATCAAAATTGGGACTATGATTACTGCTGTCGTTGTTGCCTTGTGCAACAGCGGCAGGGGTTAATGGAATAACCATTCTTTCATTCGCAATAGTACCCGTTTGTAAACCAATTAAGGCTGTTACAATATTGAAGGTGGCATTGGGTTGATAAGCAGAATCTAAATACTGTTTAAAATGGTAAGTCGTAAAACTGCCTGCTCCATTATCAAATAAAGCAAAACTGCCGGTTACGCCATGTTGGGTAAAATCATTACCCAGTGAAGCATCTTCATGAATGTTATTGGAATTACATGCCTGCAACCAAATAACAGGTAACAGCAATGCCCAACTTTTTAAAAACCGAAATCTCCTTAAAAAACGACTACCTTTTTGCATAGCAACTATTTTAATACATTTAATTGTTTACCCACTTTTATAAACGCCTGAATGGCATGGTCTAAATGTGCCTGTTCGTGCGCTGCACTTAATTGTACGCGAATACGCGCCTGGCCTTTGGGCACAACAGGGAAAAAGAAACCAATTACATAAATACCTTCCTCTAATAATGCAGCCGCAAATTTTTGTGCTAAAACCGCATCGTACAACATAATGGGTACAATAGGATGTTCTCCGGGTTTAATATCAAAACCTGCTTCGGTCATTTTAGTTCTGAAATAGCGGGTATTGTATTCCAGTTTATCGCGAAGGGCAGTAGTTTCGGTTAGCATGTCTAATACGGCAATACTGGCTCCTACAATGCTGGGGGCTAAGGTGTTAGAGAATAAGTAGGGGCGCGACCGCTGACGCAACATTTCAATAATTTCTTTACGTCCGCTGGTAAAACCTCCACTGGCACCACCCAATGCTTTACCCAGGGTACCGGTAATAATATCAATGCGACCCATTACGCCACGATATTCATGAGTACCCCTTCCGGTTTTGCCCAAAAAGCCGGATGAATGGCTTTCATCTATCATTACAATAGCATTGTAACGGTCGGCCAAATCACAAATTTTATCCAATTGGGCAATGGTACCATCCATACTAAAACTACCATCGGTAACAATCATGCGGCTGCGACAACCGGCAGCAGCTTTCAATTGTTGTTCCAAATCGTCCATGTTATTGTGCTCATACCGAAAGCGTTGTGCTTTGCAAAGCCTTACTCCATCAATAATAGAAGCATGGTTCAATGCATCGCTGATAATGGCATCCTCTTCATTCAACAGTGGCTCAAATACCCCACCGTTGGCATCAAAGGCAGCTGCATATAAAATGGTATCTTCTGTACCTAAAAAAGTTGAAATCTTCGCTTCAAGTGTTTTATGAATATCCTGTGTGCCGCAAATAAATCGTACACTGCTCATGCCATAACCGCGGGTATCAATGGTTTTGTGTGCCGCTTCAATTACTTTCGGATGTGCCGATAACCCCAAATAATTATTAGCGCAAAAGTTTAATACTTTCTGTCCGTTTACCATTATTTCAGCACCTTGTGCACTGGTAATAATGCGTTCTTTTTTCATTAAGCCGGCTTCGTCAATGGCAGCTAATTCCTGCCGAATGCGTTCAACAAAAGCTTCATTCATAGTGCATTTTTTAGGCCACAAAGGTAGGGAATGCCTATGGCTTATAACCGTTTTTGTGCTACTATGTTTAGGTGTTGTTCTTTTGCCGTTTTTACCCGTTAAATGGGGTAATAGCCGAGCTATAGATAATGGGGAAATAAAAAATGATTGCTGCTTATTACAAATATACTATGGCAAAATACCCGAAAACAAATATTTTTTATATTAATAAGAAATGAACTGTTTCTGCTCCTTGACTTTATTTCCCTTAATTTAGTGCCGCATTAATTGGGGTGTGCAATTTGTATTGGCGGCATGGCTTAGCCCTATTCAAATTTTAATAAAAAAGGGATTGAAAAAAATTAGTATTTACACGGCAGCAGCCATTGTTATTGCCAACATGATTGGTACCGGTGTATTTACCAGTGTAGGCTTTCAGTTGAATGCTATTCAAAATAGTTGGAGTATTATCAGCTTATGGTTTTTTGGTGGGGTATTGTCTTTATTTGGAGCTTTTGCTTATGCCGAATTAGGCACCCATTACAAAGAATCGGGTGGCGATTATATTTACTTGTCCCGTATTTTTCATCCCATGCTGGGCTATTTATCGGCCTGGGCAGGTTTAACAGTGGGTTTTTCAGCACCGGTGGCTTTGGCAGCAATGGCTTTTACCCAATATTTATCGCCTGTGTTAGGGTTGCCCACCCATACATTCATGGCCATTGCCATTATAGTGGCTATTGGTTTACTGCACAGTTTCACTTTAAAACATAGTAGTCGTTTGCAAAACAGCAGTACGGTACTGAAAATCCTATTCATTGTTGTATTAATCATTATTGGTGTGGCAGCGGCAGCGCCGGCACAAAATGCATTGCTATGGAATACTTCCTGGCACCACGAAGTTGTGCAACCCGGCTATGCAGTGGCCATGGTATATGTGGCTTTTGCTTATACGGGTTGGAATGCGGCGGCTTATGTGGTTGATGAAATGGATAACCCACGCCTGCATTTGCCCCGAGCCCTTATTGGCAGTACCCTTTTTGTAATGGTGGTGTATATGTTATTTCAATATGTGCTGTTAAAGCATGCTACCGTCAATGCATTAAAAGGTAAGGAATCTGTTACGTTTATTGCGTTCAATAATGTTTTGGGTGCAAAGGGCGCCAAATGGGTCAGTGCTTTTATTGCCTTGCAATTAGTTGCAACCATTAGTTCATATATATGGGTGGGTTCAAGGGTTACGGCTGCCTTGGCCCGGGAACACCGCTTATGGCAACCCTTTTCCATTAAAAACAAGCATGGCATTCCTATTTATGCCATTTGGTTGCATGTGGCTATTGCCATTGTGTTGCTGTTAACCGGCTCGTTTGAAAAAGTATTGTTGTATGCGGGCTTTGTGTTACAGTTGATGGCTTCTTTAACCGTGGCCACCAGTTTGTTCACCCAACCGAAACCTTTTCCTACCTATAAAAGTCCTTTTAAGCCGGTATTGCAAATTATTTTTCTATTGTTCAATGCCTGGGTACTCATATTTACCTTAATTGATAAACCCGTGGAAAGCTTGATTGGTGTGGGCATATTGGTAGCAGGGTTGGTACTGTATGCATTTGATAAACCGGTGAATACAGTCAACCCAACTAACTAGTCCATCAAAAAAGTACCTGCTAATGTTTTGCCTGGGGAACAAGCATCACCAACCATTCGGTCCAATATATTTGTCAATACGGAACGAATGGCCGGGATTTATTCCAACTCATTGTTAATAGTTAATCACCTGTTCTTCTATGGTTTCGGGAATGTTGCGCCATTCATATTGCTGATTACGCAATTGGGGTTCAAAACCGGCTTCGCGAATGGCTTCCTGAATGGTTTTATAAGTGAACCGATGGGGGGCACCGGCTGCACTCACCACATTTTCCTCAATCATAATACTGCCAAAATCATTAGCGCCGGCATGTAAACAAACCTGTGCTGTTTGTTTGCCCACCGTTAACCAACTGGCTTGTATGTTCTTAATATTGGGCAACATTATTCTGCTCAGGGCAATCATGCGTATGTATTCATCAGCAGTGGTTAAGTTATGTACACCACGAATTTTTGCCAATAGGGTATCCACATCCTGAAAGGTCCAGGGAATGAAGGCCAGAAATCCTTTGGCTGTTTCGGGTTTTAAGGCTTGTGTATCGCGAATGCGTTTAAGGTGTATGAAGCGTTCTTCAATCGTTTCAACGTGGCCAAACATCATAGTGGCACTGGTGGTAATATTTAGTTCATGGGCTTCATGCATAATGGCCAACCATTCATCGGCACCACATTTGCCTTTTGATATCAATCTTCTAACACGGTCAACCAATATTTCCGCACCCGCACCGGGTAAGGAATCCAAGCCGGCTTCTTGCAAGGCTTTCAGCACTTCGCGGTGGGTTGAACGCTCCAACTTGGTAATATGGGCTACTTCCGGAGGGCCCAATGCATGCAATTTAATGGTAGGGAATTCTTGTTTAATCTGTCGGAAAATATGGGTATAAAAATCCAACCCTAATTCCGGATGATGACCTCCTTGTAACAGCAATTGGTCGCCGCCATAACGCAGGGTTTCCTGAATTTTTTTCCGATAGGTATTCATATCGGTAATATAGGCTTCTTTATGTCCGGGAATGCGGTAAAAATTACAAAACTTACAATTCGCAATACAAACATTGGTGGTATTTACATTTCGGTCTATTTGCCAACTCACTTTGCCATGGGGTACTTGTTTTTGGCGTAAGGTATCGGCCACCACCATTAATTCGGTAAGGGGGGCATGTTCAAATAAAAACATCCCTTCTTCTACACTTAAAAACTCCAGATTCAGGGCCTTTTGGTACAAATCGTTCAACTGCATAATAATCATTTAAAACAGTAACAAAGGTAGGGGGCATAAGGTTGAAATGTCAAATCCATTTCTATAACGGCCAATGTATTGTGTAAGATAAAGCCGCTATTACTGTCATTACCTTTCACCATTCATGGGGTTTTTATGCCATTCCCCTAATTTAGGTCTGCAAAATTGGTTACATGTCAAAAATTAGTTACATTCATTAATAAGGGCAAATTAGCAAATGCATCTTTTATCCCGCATGAAAATTGTTACTTCATTTTTACTGATCATTGCTTGCTGCACCGGTACCTTGCTATCGGCTCAAACGCCGTTGCCGGTTACTAAAACATTTGAACAAACCCTGCCCAAACCCATGGCCAGCTTTGGTTTTATTCAATTGAGCGGTGGCATCATTATTTTAAAAGCGCAGTTAGATAGTATTCCCGATTCCCTCAATTTTATTTTGGATACAGGTAGTGGCGGCATTTCCCTCGATTCTTCAACCGTTGATGAATTTCATTTGGAACGGGTGCATACCGACCGCACCATCCGCGGTATTGCCGGTATTAAAACAGTGGATTTTACTTATCGCCATACCCTGCATTTCCCGGAGTTAACGCTCGACAGCCTCGACTTTCACATTAATAATTACGATTTATTAACCAGTGTATATGGCGTAAAAATTGATGGTATTATTGGGTACACTTTTTTTAGTCGCTATGTGGTGAGTGTTGATTATGATAACCATACCATTGGTGTTTACGAACCCCGGAAGTTTAAATATCCCAAAGGCAATGGCGGATATGTATTGCAACCCCGCTTTAGTACATTAATATATCAACCTGCTGCCATTACCGATGCCCGCAAAGTATTAAGCCGCTTTATTTTTGATACCGGTGCCGGTTTGTATTTTTTAATTTCAGAAAGGTTTATGAAAGATAGCAGTTTGCTGAAGCGGAAACGTAAGCTCTATCCCACACAGGCCGAGGGGTTGGGGGGGAAAAAAGAAATGCAATTAACGGTGGCAGAAAAAATTAAAATCGGTCCTTTTCAATTCAGGAAAGTACCCTTGCTGATTTTTAGCGATGATTACAACATCACCAGCTATCCCTTTTTGGGTGGTATATTGGGGAACGATTTAATGAGGCGCTTCAACACCGTATTTAATTATCCCGAACGCAGCATTTATATTGTTCCCAATAAACATTTTCAAGATCCTTTCGATTATTCCTACACCGGATTGGGTATTTATTGGGTAAATGGTGCTGTAACCGTGGTGGATGTAATGCCCGGATCACCGGGTGAAAAAGCAGGTTTCAAGCCCGACGATGTTATTGTTGCCATGAACAACGTGTTTGCACAAAACATTCAAATCTTTAAAAATATCTTGCAAAATGCAGGTTCACGCATTAAAGTAATTGTACAACGGGAAGGTCAATTAGAGACACTCGATTTAAAAGTGGTGAACATATTGCGGCGTTAAACCCTGCCGCCTTTGCGTTATGCTTTGGTAAACATATTTGCCCACTCCGCAATTTTGTTGCTACTTTGCACACCTTATTTCAATAGTATGATTGAATTTAATCGCTTTGTTTTAGAGAATGGTTTAAGGGTACTGGTGCATGAAGATAATTCAACCCCCATGGCGGTGGTGAATGTGTTGTACGATGTGGGTGCCCGTGATGAAAATCCCGAAAAAACCGGCTTTGCCCACTTGTTTGAGCACCTGATGTTTGGCGGCAGCAAAAACATACCGGATTATGATGAACCCCTGCAACGTGCCGGTGGTGAAAATAATGCCTATACCACCGATGATGTAACCAATTACTATTGCCAATTACCGGCTAAAAATATTGAAACGGCTTTTTGGCTGGAAAGTGACAGAATGCTTTCACTGGCATTTAGCAAAAAAAGTTTGGAAGTACAACGGAAGGTGGTTTGCGAAGAGTTTAAAGAACACTACATTAATAAACCTTATGGCGATATGTGGCACAAAATGCGGGCCTTGGCTTATCAGATACACCCTTATCGCTGGTTAACCATTGGTAAAGAATTAAGCCATATTGAACAGGTGCAGTTAGACGAAGTGAAAGCATTTTTCTTCAAACACTATCGCCCTGTTAATGCCATTTTAGTAGTGGCCGGAAATGTTACTACCGAACAAGTAAAGCAATTGGCAGAAAAATGGTTTGGCGATATTCCCATGGGTGAAAAATATGAACGCCTTTTACCCGCCGAACCTACACAAACGGCCCCGCGTACATTAGAAGTAACCGCCGATGTTCCTTTGCATGCCATTATGAAAACCTGGCACATGGCCGGCCGTTTACAGCAAGGCTATTACGTGGCCGATTTAATTACCGAAATTTTAGGCGGTGGCAGTTCATCGCGTTTATACCAATCATTGGTAAAAGAGCAGCAATTATTTTCCGATATTCAATGTTATCAGTTAGGCGCTATCGACCCCGGTTTGGTTACTATTCAGGGTAAATTGGTAAAAGGGGTTACCATGCAACAGGCCGAAGCCGGCATTAATGCGGTTATTCAGCAAGTGGTGGAACAACCTGTTTCCGAAATAGAATTAACCAAAATTAAAAACCGAACAGAAAGTGTTATTGTATTCGAAGATATGGCGTTAATGAACCGTGCCAGCAGCTTAGCTTATTACGAGTTATTGGGCAATGCCCATCTAATCAATGAAGAGTTAAGTCGGTTTCAGGCGGTTACTACGGCTGATTTGCAGCAGGGTGCAGCCGCTATTTTTAATCCGAACAATGTGAATACACTTTATTATTATAGCCAACATTTATGATCAATAGAAAACAACAACCCCATATAACCGATCCCATTCATTTGCCCCTACAATTACCGGCAGCGGAAACATTTACCTTATCCAATGGTGTTCAGGTTTATGCCGTAAAAGCCGGCGCACAGGAGGTAGTGCAATTAGAATTGGTTTTTGATGCCGGCAACTGGTACGAACAAAAAAATATTGTTGCCGCCAGTACTAATTTTTTATTAAAGAATGGCACCCGTCATAAAACAGCCTTTCAGTTAAATGAACAGGTTGAAATGTATGGCGCTTATTTAAACCGTGCTTGTTATTTTGAACGTGCTAGTGTTAGTTTACACAGCCTAAGCAAATTCTTGCCTCAATTGTTGCCCCTGGTGGCCGAGGTATTGAGCGAATCGGTTTTCCCGGAAGAGGAAATTCAAATTTATTGCCAAAATATGCGGCAACGCCTGGCCGTTAATTTGAAAAAGCCCGACTTCGTGGCCAATCGTTTAATTGATGCCTATGTGTTTGGCGAGCAACATCCTTATGGTAAGTATAGCCACTTGTCCGATTACGATACATTAACCCGCAACGAAATGTTGCAGTTTTTCCAACAATACTATCAAAATGGTCATTGCACCGTGTTCATTGCCGGTAATTTACCGAATGATATTGAAGTTTTGCTCAATAACACTATCGGACAACTATCACTTAACGGTACTGCATTGGTGAAGCCGGTATATCCCATACAACCGGCGGCACAAAAAAAATATTTTGTTTTGAATGATGATAATGGCGTGCAGGCTGCTATTCGCCTGGCACTGCCATTTCCTGAGCGCCACCATCCCGATTTTTTAAAGGCTCAATTGCTGAATACGGTGCTGGGTGGTTATTTTGGTTCCAGGCTCATGAGTAATATTCGCGAAGACAAAGGCTATACGTATGGTATTCATTCTTACATCCAATCCTTCCAACAACAAAGTTTGTGGATGGTAAGTACTGAAGCCGGGCGGCAGGTAAGCGAAGCCGCCATTGAAGAAACGTACAAGGAAATGTTGAAACTGCAACAAGAGCCAATTCCTGAAGCGGAACTGAGCTTGGTGAAGAACTTTTTAATCGGTACCCTGTTGGGCGATATTGACGGTCCTTTTCATATTATTGAACGCTGGAAAAATTATGTGTTGAATAATATGCCCATGAATTATTTTGATATTACGGTGGAGAATATTAAAACTACCACAGCAGAAGAATTGCAGCAATTGGCGAAAAAATACCTGAATCCCGAAAATTTTTACGAACTTCAGGTAGTATAAACGAAACCAATATGATTTCATTCCTTTCAAAAGTGTTGTTTACCTCGGTAGCTGTATTGGTGGCTACCTACATTTTAAGTGGCGTGCATGTAAACAGTGCCACTACTGCTATATTAGTAGCAGTAGTATTAGGGTTGCTCAATACTTTTGTAAAACCTATTCTTATCATTCTCACCATTCCTTTTACCATACTTACCCTGGGTTTATTTTTGCTGGTGATTAATGTGCTGATTATTAAATGGACCTCCGAGCTGGTACCCGGCTTTCGGGTAGATGGCTGGTGGTCAGCACTTTTCTTCAGTATCATTGTGTCGTTGGTGTCTTCCTTCATTGAAGGACTGGTGCGTAATAATGAAGCATAACTATACAACGCATAGGCATTGTTGTAGCTACGGTATCTACCTATTTGGGTAGATTTAATTGCTGCATGAGTTGGTGTATTAATTTGGGAAATGGTTTTTCGGAAATTTTTGTCCAAGGCACCTTTTCATACTGTTGTAATGCCGGTATGGGTTGTTGCAGCCGTATGTAAATCATTACACCCGTAATTTGTTGATGGGTTAATTGCTGTACTTCTTTGGCAGAAATTTGCAGGGTCTCAAATGCCGTAACATTCCATTGTTCCTGCAACCATTGGGCAATGGTGGTATTATTCCATGCTATGTCTTCCTCACTTTCAATTAAATAAGGCTCATACAGGTTTTCCCAAACATCTTTACGGGTACGTTTGTGCAGGTAAACGCTGTTGCGGTATTCCAGTAAAAAATAGTAAAAGCGCCGTTTCTTTTTTTGTATGGTTTTTTCTTTCACCGGAAGTTGTTGTTGTATACCGGTTTGGTGTGCTTTACAAATGGACAATAAAGGGCAACTACTACAATGGGGTAGCGTTGGTTTACAAATGGTAGCCCCCAAATCCATCATGGCCTGGTTATGCCAATCGGGGCGTTGTTGATTCAATACCTGTTGCGCTAATTGCGTAAATTGTTTTTTCCCTTCTGTACTATCAATAGGAGTATCAATGGCAAACACACGGGCCAACACCCTAAACACATTTCCATCTACCACGGCATAAGGTAGTTGAAAAGCAAAGGAGGCAATGGCTGCGGCAGTGTAGGGTCCCACACCTTTTAATTGCAAAAGGGCATCATAGTCTGCCGGAAATTTTCCCTTGTATTGTTGCACAATGGTTTTAGCAGTTTGCAATAAATTTTTGCAGCGACTGTAATAGCCCAATCCTTCCCATAACTTAAACACCGCTTCTTCGGGTGCTTTGGCTAATTGGGTAACGGTAGGGTAGTGCTGTACAAATCTTTCGTAATAGGCTAGCCCTTGTTCAACCCGGGTTTGTTGTAAAATAATTTCGCTCAGCCAAATTTTATAGGGGTCTTTTTCTCCTTTCCAGGGCATGGAGCGTTTGTTATGGTGCCGATGCCAGTGTAACAACAATTCGTCAAAATGGGGTGCATGCATATAGGCGCAAATTTGCCTTAAAATCGGCATTTAACCATCAGGCAATTTATTGCAGAAAAAAAAGGGGTATTTGCGGATAATTGCAATATTATGTAAAACGGCAACTTATAAATATCTTTGCAATCAGTCACTAATATGTAGTATTTTTTTTTATTTTCTTGCAAAACTCATTTTTTGTGTTAATTTTAAAGAACTGTTCATCCGAAAAGCTTTTTTATGAGAAAATCAGATCTCATTACCGTTATTTCTGAAAAAACCGGCATCCCCAAAGTAGATGTTCTGGTTACGTTGGAAACCATGTTAGGAGAAATTAAAACCAATTTAGCAGCCGGCCGAAATATCTATATTCGGGGTTTTGGCAGCTTTGTTACCAAAAAAAGGGCCGCCAAAATTGGTCGTAATATTAAGTACAATACCATTGTAGAAATACCTGAACATTTTGTCCCCGCCTTTAAGCCGGCAAAAGAATTTATGGAAGAAGTGCGTACCAAGCTCAAGTCGGAATAACTTTGCGCAAAATTGAGCGTGTGAAAAAAAGTCAAATTGTATTAGTCATCGCTTCCGTAGTGGCGGTTGTGTTATTGTTTGTATTTGGTAAAGTTACTGCCCCCAAATCGGCTGCTAATCAAGCACCCATGGCGCAACAGGAAGCAGGTGCTCCTCCTGCCATTCATTTTGCAGATATATTACAAAAAGCCCGTCAGCAGTTGACCCCCGAACAAAATCAACGTATTTTATCGTTAGAAAATGCCGTTACCCGTGGCGATGTGAAGGACCAGCAATTGCACGTCTACCACCAGTTAGCCCGCTTTTGGAAAGATTCCGCCCATGTATTTGAACCGTATGCTTACTACATGGCACAAGCAGCTAAGTTGGAGAATTCCGAAAAAAGTCTCACATTTGCCGCCCAACTGTTTGTAGATAACCTGCTGACAGAGAATAATCCGGCCATGCAACACTGGTTGGCTGAAAACGCAAAAGATCTTTTAGATAAGGCATTGGTATTGAATCCGAATAACGATTCCAGTAAAATTGGACTGGGGGCTTGTTATATGTTTGGCAATATTTCCGATAACCCTATGCAGGGTATTTTACCCGTTCGGGAAATTGCACAAAAAGATTCTAATAACCTGTATGCACAAATGGTATTGGGCTTGGGTGGTAAAAAAAGCGGTCAATTAGATAAAGCCATTGAACGGTTTCAGTTCATTGTTCGCAAAGACCCCCATAATTTGGAAGCTATTTTTCAGCTGGCCGAAACCTACGATATGCAAGGCGATAAAGCCAATGCTATTCACTGGTACGAAACAGCGAAAAACATGATTAATAACGATGCCATAAAAAAAGAAATTGACAAGCGTATTAACGAACTAAAATAAATTATTAAACAAAAAAATCAGACAGCGTATGCCTTGTGGTAAGAAAAGAAAACGTCATAAAATTGCTACTCACAAACGTAAAAAACGTTTAAGAAAAAACCGTCATAAGAAAAAGAATAAATAATATTTCTTATTGGTTACTCTATTTGTTAAGGTCTCCGTTGGTTTCTACCGGAGGCCTTTCCTTGGTTTCACAACGTGTATTTGCCGCGCCTATTATTGCTGCAACTTTACCTTCCTTCCCTTTGGGTAAATACATGCGTGATTACTCTTAATGCCCTGCTATGAATGCAGCGCATCTTATTGTGTATTTATAAAGTTGCAACATTTGTGAACAAAGAATTAATTATTAACGTTTCGCCCGGTGGAGTTGAAATTGCTTTGCTGGAGGATAAAAAACTGGTTGAGTTACACACAGAAAAGGCCGATGCCAATTTTGCTGTAGGCGATTTATATTTAGGGAAGGTAAAAAAACTAATACCCGGCCTCAATGCTGCTTTTATTGATGTGGGTTTTGAAAAAGATGCTTTCCTGCATTATACCGACCTATCGCCTTTTGCCCGCTCCTTATTGAAGTTTACCCAAATGGCTATACACGATAAAGGAGAAACTCCTTTCGACTTCAGTCATTTTAATGTAGAGCCGGAAATTGTAAAAACCGGTAAAATTAATGAGGTGCTAAACGGCAAGCCCAGTGTTTTGGTGCAAATTTTAAAAGAACCCATTGCTGCTAAAGGGCCCCGCCTCAGTTGTGAAATCAGCTTACCCGGTCGCTTTGTAGTATTAACCCCTTTTAATGAAATTGTAGCCGTTTCCAAAAAAATTCATTCGGCTGAAGAGCGTAAGCGCCTGCAAAAAATTGTAGAAGCCATTCGTCCCAAAAATTTTGGCGTTATTGTACGCACTGCGGCGGAAGGTAAATCTACCGCAGAATTGCACCAGGATCTTATTTCCCTTACCGAAAACTGGAAACAAATTCAGCAGAATTTGAAGGGTGCCGTTGCCCCTGCCAAAATTATGAGCGAGCAGGATAAAACCACCAGCATGCTGCGCGATTTGCTGACGGTTGATTTTAATCGGGTTGTGATTAACGATAAAAATATTTACAACGATACCAAGGCCTACATTCAAAAAATTGCTCCCGATAAAGCCGATATTGTTACGCACTACAATGGTCCTTTACCCATATTCGACCAGTATGGCATTACCAAACAAGTAAAAGGCTCATTTGGTAAAACCGTGAACCTGCCCAGTGGGGCCTATTTAATTATTGAACACACCGAGGCCCTGCATGTTATTGATGTAAATAGCGGCTATAAAAGCGTTAGCAATAACCAGGAAGAAAATGCCCTGCAAACCAATTTAGAAGCAGCAGAAGAAATTGCCCGCCAATTGCGCCTGCGCGATATTGGTGGTATTATCGTAATTGATTTCATTGATATGAAATTGCCCGATAATAAGCGTAAGCTGCAAGATGCCATGGAAGAATACATGAAAAACGATCGGGCAAAACATGCCGTATTGCCTATATCAAAGTTTGGTTTAATGCAAATTACCCGCCAGCGTATGCGCCCCGAAGTAAATATCAATACTTCGGAAATTTGCCCTGCCTGTGGTGGTACCGGTATGGTTACGCCTTCTATTTTGTTGGAAGATGAAATGGAAAAACGCCTGCAATACCTGGTAAACCATGGCCATCGCCAAATTGAATTGCATGTGCATCCCATTGTATTTGCCTATTTAACCAAGGGATGGTTTACCAATATTGTAAAAAAATGGAAAAAGAAATTTGCCATCAAACTAAAAGTGTTACCCAATAATAATTACAGCTTTATTGAATACCATTTCTTCGATGAAAATGAAGAGGAAATTAAGTTCTAAATCAATGAATCCTAATTCCCATAAAAAGGGCTGTCCTCGGGCAGCCCTTTTTATGTGCCTACC
>NZ_JBMFQT010000014.1:77875-79541 GCF_049968455.1 Hydrotalea sp.
GAAATTAAGTTCTAAATCAATGAATCCTAATTCCCATAAAAAGGGCTGTCCTCGGGCAGCCCTTTTTATGTGCCTACCAATAAATAGTGGAGTTTTTTACTTACACCACAAGGGTTCATCATTTGGCTTCCTATAAAAATTGTATATAATAAATGTTGCATCTTATTTTCTTGTGCATACAATTATCTCCTTTCCTGTTGCTAATTACAGGCTTTTCCTTAATTTAACACTTTACCAAACACCCCCTTATGGTTAAACAACGCTATTACTCGCTCGATGTATTTCGGGGCGCTACCGTGGCACTGATGATTTTGGTGAACAACCCCGGCTCCTGGGAACACATTTTCACACCGCTGGAACATGCACCCTGGCATGGCTGCACACCCACCGATTTAGTATTTCCTTTTTTCCTGTTTGCCGTTGGGAATGCCTTTTCTTTTGTGCTGCCTTCCTTCGAACAAAAGGGTAATGCTTATTTTTTAAAGAAGGTAGTGAAACGGGCTGTCCTCATTTTTGTCATTGGCTTGCTCCTCAACTGGAGCCCCTTTGTACAATGGAACGATGGACATATTGTGTTAAAGAGTTTTCAGCAAGTACGCATCATGGGGGTACTGCAACGCATAGCCGTTAGTTATTTGTTGGCAGCGCTCATAATTTATTACGCCAAACCCCGCGGTGCTTTTGTAATAGGGGGCATTATTTTATTGGTGTATTGGGCTTTCACCTTTTTGGCAGGTGCACCCGGCGATCCCTATAGCCTGCAAGGTTTTTGGGGTACACAGTTCGATATTCATTTGTTTGGCATGAACCACGTGTACAGGGGAGAAGGTGTGCCATTCGATCCGGAAGGATTGTCCAGCACACCCGGTGCCGTAGTGCAGGTGATCATTGGCTTTTTAACGGGACAATACATTCAACAAAAAGGGAAGAATTTTGAAATGCTGGCTAATCTGCTGGTCATGGCATTAATCTTAATGGTAACAGGCTATATCTGGGATATGGTATTCCCCATCAACAAAAAAATATGGACCAGCAGTTATGTGGTATACACCAGTGGTTTGGCTATGGCCACATTGGGTATCTTGATTTATGCTATTGAATTCAAGGCCTACAAAGGCGCCTGGAGCCGCTTCTTCGATGTGTTTGGCAAGAACCCTTTATTCATATTTGTACTCAGTGGTTTTTTGCCCCGAATACTCGGCTTAATTCATATTCCCGATGGTACTAACGAGGAGGGCTTGCCGAAATATCTTTCTCCCTTCGGTTGGCTATACCAAACCATTTGTAAACCCATTAGTGTAGATGAACGAGTGGGCTCATTGGTGTATGCATTGATTTTAATTGCTTTTTACTGGTTCATTGTATACTTGATGGATAAGAAGAAGATTTACATCAAGGTGTAACCACCCAATTGGGACTGTTTGTAGGCACATGGCTTGTTTTTTGCTATCATTGCTTATTAAGACAAAGAAGGAGTGGAATCACCTTCGTTTTCAGGGTATTTGTCCTACCTACTCTCAGAAGGACTAACAACGCGGTATCGGAAAAACGCATCCGTTTTCAAACCTCTCAGTATCGTCCAAACGAACCCAATAATGTAAATGCCTTTGTATATGTTACCACTATTAATAAACTATTGAGTAGGGTAGATACTGCGGGGAAGTAG